>JANQKI010000103.1 GCA_028281165.1 Opitutaceae bacterium
TGGGAACACAAGATTGGGGACCATACAGCAGAAGCAATTAAACTTACCACACGCGAGGCGGCGACGCGTCTCGCCCGCTACGCCTTCGAATACGCGAAATCGAATCGGCGACACAAGGTAACCTGTATCCACAAAGCCAACGTATTGAACTATACCGACGGGCTTTTTCTGGAATGCTGCCGTTCTGTCGCTTCCAAGTATCCGGAAATCGAATTCGACGACCTCATGATCGATGCGGCCTGTTTTCATATCGTAAAGCAACCGGAACGTTTCGACGTTGTCGCCGCGCCTAACCAGTACGGCGATATCTTTTCCGATCTCTGCGCAGGTCTTGCCGGGAGTTTGGGTTTGGCTCCTGGAGCTAATATCGGCAATGATGCGGCCGTCTTCGAGGCTTCCCACGGAGCTGCTCCCGATATCGCAGGAAAAGGTATCGCCAATCCGATCGCCTTGATCCTTTCCGGAGCCCTTCTTCTGCGCCATCAAGGTCATGCACAGGAAGCAAGTCTTATTGAAAACGCGACCCGCTCTATTCTTGAAGAGGGGAAGCAGCTCACCCCTGATCTTGGCGGGACGGCTAGAACAATGGAGCTAGCCGACGCCATCGCTCGAGCTATACAAGAACCGGTCAGCGCCTAAATTCATGTCCCTGAAAAACTTCATCGACCTGCATATTCACACCTCTCCCGACATTCGCCCAAGAAAACTTGACGATCTGGAACAAGCGGCCTTGGCGGAAAAAGCAGGAGCCAGAGCGATTGTATTCAAAAATCACTTTAGCCCGACCGCAGCCCGCGCCAAAATCGCCCAGAAACTGCATCCGGACGTCCAAATCCTTGGCGGCGTGGTTCTAAACGAAGCGGTGGGAGGGCTCAATCCGACGGCAGTTAAACACACCTTGGGCATAGGCGGCAAGATGGTGTGGCTGCCGACCTTGGATGCCGCCAATCATCGCTCTCTATGTCGAGAGGCAGGCGGTATTCGCATTTTGGACTCAAACGCCAATCTCAAGGATGAGGTTCTAGAGATTCTCCATCTTGTGAATGATGCGAAGGCTACTCTCTGCACTGGACATATTTCGAAGGAGGAGATCTTCCTTTTAGCCGCGGCGGCGGCGGAAAAGAAATTTCCTCGCCTGATTATCAACCATCCCGAACATAAAGTAACCAATCTATCAATACAAAATCAGCGTGAACTTCTAGCTCTTCACGAAGTCTACTTCGAGAGATGCCACAGTCAGCCAGCTGACAACGGAAGCTATCGCGACAATTTCGAACGCAACTGGAAATCCATTCAAGAAGTTGGATACGAATCCACCATTATCGCGTCAGATTTTGGCCAGATCGAAAATGATCGCTGGGACACCGGCATGATGGAATACATGCAATTCCTGAGAGAACGTATCTCGAATCCAGCCATCCTGAAAACCATCACGCACGACAACGCGGCCATGCTTCTCGGATTGCCTGAATCGAATGTTGCGACAATCTAAATGGCCAACCAACGGAAACTGGTATCGACCGGCTTCTTAAAAGAGCTGTCCGCCCTATGCTAGAGAGCAGAGAAAAGAAGCTCTGGCTGCTGTCATATCGAACCTTCCTCCGTCGCTTCCTTCCGGTTGCAGCCGCTTTCGCGTCGGTCGCGGGGCTATTTCTGTTTTGCTCCTGGCTCTTCCAGCAGGACACGAATCCAAGTATAGAATACGATGAAAACGAGGCTCGGAACCTTGCGGCTCTGCGCGGATTCGACAATTCTTTGGATTCCGTTCCTTCCCCCATTGTCGAAGTCGATTATTCTCAGAGAGAAGAGGCGGCATGGAATCCGCGAGGAGAGGCTCCCATTCTCAAGGAGCTGGTCGAGCAAGGCAAACTGCCGCCTGTAGCCCAGCGCGTTCCTACTGAACCCCTTGTTCTCAAAGGAGTCGAAGGCGTAGGGAAATACGGTGGCGCTTGGATCGAAGCCATCTGGTCCGAAGGCAGATTCAATTCGATCGACCAGACGCATTCGTATTCGACCCTTCTGCGCTTCTCTCCTCGAGGATTGCCGATTGCTCCCCATATCGCCAAAAGCTACCAGCATTCGGAAGACAACCGCGTATTCACCATCCACTTGCGCAAAGGCATGAAATGGTCGGACGGCCAACCTTTCACCGCTGACGACATCATGTACTGGTACGAGGCGGAGGTGATCGACCCTATCTTCGCAGGCGGTTCGCCTTCGGGAGAAACCATCCGACATGTAGGAGGCGACGGCGTCGTGTCCAAGATCGATCAATACACCGTGCAGATCGAATTCAAGAATCCGCACGGCCTTTTTCTCATCGAGCTGGCCTCTGGCAATTCTCGACATCTGACTAATAGCCCTAAGCACTATCTGGAAAGATTTCATCCAACCCGCGGCGACCAGGAGCTGATTCAAGAGACGATGAAGGCCTTGAAAGTGCCCAGCCCTCTGGCCCTCTACAATCGAATCAAGCGTCCAGATAATCCTCAACATCCCCGACTCTGGCCCTGGATATACGCGTCCTACACGCCGAGCGGCCCCTGGGGCTTCGTCCGCAATCCCTACTACTTCGCGGTCGATACGGAAGGCAACCAACTCCCGTATTTCGACAAGCTGCATTGGGAATTGAAGTCGCGCGATCTTCTAGGAGTGGCAGCAGCCAATGGCGAATTCAATCTTCAGACCACCGCTCTGACCTTTTCTCAATACACCCTGCTGATGAGCCAACGCGAACGCTGGGGCTACGAAATACGCCACTGGGAACCCTCGTCCCGATCGACCTTGGTAATCCAGCCCAATCTGAATCGCAAAGTCCTTTCAGAGCAACCAACCAGTGGATACAAAAAGCAGCTCCTGAATGAAAGGCTTTTTCGCCGAGGGCTTTCCTTGGCTATCAATCGCGACGCGATCATCGATACCGCATTCGCCGGGGTGGGAGAAAAATCGCAGGTCGAGCCTGGCAGAAGCTCTCCCTTTCATGAACCGAAACTGAAAAATTCATTTATTGAATACGACCCTGAGCGAGCCTCCGACCTCTTGGATTCGATCGGTTTCTCCAATCGAGACCGCGAAGGCTTTCGCGCCGGACCGAATGGCGAGCGTATCGAATTCTACATACATTGCGCGGAAATCGTCGACTCCAACGCTCTGCAAATGGTGATCGACGACTGGGCGAAGATCGGTGTCCGGGCTCGTCTACGCATGCGCTCGCAAAGGCTTTGGCGGACGGAGGTCTCTGGACTCCAGCATGATATCAGCGCCGCCTTGAGCTTCGCCGAATATATTCCAACCCTCAATCCGCGCATGTTTCTTCCCGGCAGCGATTGGTCTGACTACGCCCGCGGCTTTGCTATCTGGTATGAGTCGGGCGGCATGAACGGAAATCCGGAAGCCGATAAGCCTGGAGCTATCGAGCCTCCCCTTGGCCATCCTCTTCGCAAAGCGATGGAGCTCTTCGATCAATCGCGCATGTCCCTTTCTCTGGAAGAGCAAGTGGAAACCTTTCGAGAGATTCTCCTCATCGCGGCCGAGAATACCTGGACCATCAACATCGCGACCGCTCCACCCTACCTAGCCCTGGTAGGCAATGACATCCGCAACGTTCCCGAGCTCGCCCTGGCGGGAGACGACATCCGCACGCCCGGCAATCTGTATATGGAAACCTGGTACATGGAGGAAAGCAATCTCACCGAGAGGGCTAATCTTCAGCTGCAAGGACAAATTCTAGAGCCGGCGGCATTGCCGGGCCTCGAGGGCAAAGCGATCAATGGCGTTGCCGCTTCGTCGAGCAACGGATCCAGCCGAGCCCTCATCGGCAAGCTTATCGTCGTAATGATCATCGGCTCGCTGCTGCTTTTCCTGATTCTGGCAGCCTTGCGGCACCCTTTCATCGCCAAGAGATTGGTGATCATGGTTCCGACCATGGCTATCATTTCCATTCTCTCCTTCATCATTATCCAGCTACCTCCCGGCGATTACCTGACGACGCTGATCATCAGTCTCGAAGAAGAAGGAGGCGAGGCATCCGAACAGCAACTACAGGAATTCAAGGACTTGTTCTATCTCGAGGAGCCCGCTTATAAGCAATATCTACGCTGGTCCGGCCTGTATTGGTTTGCCTCATTCAAGCCTGAAGACACGGGCTTGCTGCAAGGAAATCTAGGACGGTCCATGGCTACGCAAAAACCCGTCGCGGAGCTGGTGGGCGACCGAGTCTTGCTTACCTTCCTCGTCTCAATCGGCACCATCATTTTCACCTGGGCTTTCGCCATCCCCGTCGGGATCATATCCGCCGTTCGTCAGTATTCGGCATTCGACTACATATCCACGCTGATCGGCTTTATCGGGATGAGCATCCCCAACTTTCTGCTGGCCATCTTGCTCATGTATGCCAGCGCCGAGCTATTCGACTTTAGCGCCTCAGGTCTCTTCTCGCCCGAGTTCTCGGCCCAGCCGGGGTGGAGCTGGCCGAAGTTCGTGGACCTGATGAAGCATATTTGGGTGCCGGTTCTGGTTCTGGGAACAGGAGGGACCGCCTCCATGATCCGCATCATGCGAGGCAATCTTCTGGATGAGCTGAAAAAGCCCTACGTTCAGACCGCCCGAGCGAAAGGGATACGCCCTGTCAAGCTGATCATGAAGTATCCAGTCCGCCTGGGACTCAATCCCTTCATCTCGGGTATCGGGTCCCTTTTCCCTCAGCTTGTATCCGGCGGAGCCATTACGGCGATCATTCTTAGCCTGCCAACCGTAGGGCCTCTCATGCTCGACGCCTTTCGCAGCGAAGACATGTACCTGGCCGGCTCCATGCTCATGCTTTTAAGTTTCCTAGGCGTTTGCGGAACACTGGTGAGCGATTTGCTGCTGTTGGTTCTCGATCCTCGCATCCGGATGGAGAAAGGAGGCAGCAAATGAGCGAAAAAGATCTAGGCTCTCTCTCGCAATGGCAGCTCACTAAGATCCGCTTCATGCGACATAAGATCGCCGTTGCCTCGCTGCTGTTTCTCGTCGCGATGTATTCCATCGCCTTATTCGCGCCCTTCGTGGCTCCGAATTCGCAAACGTGGCGGGATGTTGAATACAGCAATTGCCCGCCCATGCTGCCTCGCTTCAATTTCAAGGATGGCTTGCATGTAAAAGCGATGGTCCAAAAGACCCACCCCATCACGCTGAAGCGCTATTACGAAACGAAAACCGATACTGCTGTCCCGCTGGGCTTCTTCGTCAAGGGCGAACCGTACAAGCTCCTGGGCTTTATTCCGCTGGAACGACGCCTAATCGCGGCGGATACCGAAGAAGCTAAAGAAAGAGGCGTTCCCCTTTCCTATGCCAGATTCTACTTGCTGGGAGCCGATCGCTTTGGCCATGACGTATTCAGTCGAATACTACTTGGCAGCCAAATTAGTCTCTCCATCGGCTTGATCGCCATCGCCTTCAATTTCGCATTCGGGATTTCGATTGGAGGAGCCTCCGGCTATTTTGGGGGCAAAACTGACGTTGTGGTTCAGCGCCTTATCGAGATCCTGAACTCTTTTCCTCATATTCCGCTCTGGCTGGCCATGGCCGCCGTGATCCCAATAAGCTGGGGTCCGTTGCAAACCTATTTCGGCATAACGATCATGCTGAGTCTGCTTACCTGGACTAATCTTGCTCGCGTGGTGCGGGGCAAGATTCTGTCTCTTCGCGAAGAAGATTACGCCGTAGCCGCACGGCTTCTGGGAGCGTCGCACGAACGGGTGCTCTTTCGACATCTCATCCCGGGCTTCACCAGCCATATCATCGTGGCCCTAACCTTGAGCGTCCCATACATGATCATTGGCGAGACAGCCTTGAGTTTTCTCGGACTGGGCCTAAGGCCGCCGGTCGTCAGTTGGGGAGTGATGCTGCAGGACTGCATCAACATGCAGATCGTCGCCAATTATCCGTGGCTGCTAATGCCGGTTATCATGATAACAACTACTGTGCTTGCCTTTAACTTTCTCGGCGATGGTCTTAGAGATGCCGCCGATCCACATGCCAGCTAACTGAATTTGAATGACCCGCCCAAATAGACCGAACATACTGCTCATCACCAGTGATCAGCAGCACTGGAATACGATCGGCTTGAGAAATCCGGAAATAAAGACTCCGAATCTCGACCGTTTGGCAAAGCAAGGCTGTCTCTTCGAACGAGCCTATTGTCCGAACCCCACCTGCACGCCAACAAGGGCGTCAATCATCACTGGCATGTATCCAAGCCAGCATGGCGCTTATTCGCTAGGCACTAAGCTACCAGAAGATCGGATCACAGTAGGCGACACTCTGTCGGATACTGGCTATCGAACGGCTCTGGTTGGCAAGGCCCATTTTCAGCCGCTTCGCTCAACGGAAGAATACCCTTCTCTTGAATCGTATCCAATTCTTCGTGACTTGGATTACTGGAAAGATTACGATCAGCCGTTTTACGGTTTCGACCACGTCGAACTCGCTCGCAACCACACCGACGAGTGTCACGTCGGGCAACACTACGCCATTTGGATGGAAGAGAAGGGACTGAAGGATTGGCCAAGACATTTCCAGAATGACTGGAGTGAATATTCGTTTTCTGACTATGAAACCAAACCCCAATATCTAAAATGGAGCTTGCCAGAAGAATTTCACTACAACGCCTGGATCGCGGAGCGCTCCAATTTCTTGATGGACGACTACGCGAACAACGAGGAGCCGTTTTTCCTCTGGGCCAGCTTTTTCGATCCGCATCCGCCCTATCTGATTCCAAAGCCATGGGACACTATGTACGATCCGGAAGCAGTCACCGTTCCGCAAATGACGCCAGGCGAGCACGATCGGAATCCCGAACACTTTAGAAAGACCCAAAAAGACAATCCGGATTTCTCCGAATGGGAAGAACCGGGCGGCAACGCTATGCACGGCTGCAGCTCGCACGTGCAAGATCGCGCCTCTCTGGCCAAGGAGATCGCTGTCTACTACGGCATGATCAGCTGCATGGATAAATATATCGGCAAGATTTTGGATAAAGTCGAAGAGCTGGGCATCGCCGACAACACATTCATCGTTTTCACCTCCGATCACGGGCACTTCTTCGGCCACCATGGACTCAATGCCAAAGGCCCCTTCCACTACGAGGATCTGATACGCGTTCCTCTCATCGCCAGTTGGCCGGGCAATATCGAGGCGGCTTCTACCTCGCAAGATATCCAATCTCTGGTCGATCTAGCCCCCACTTTTCTCGGGGCTGCAGGCGTACCGATTCCGAAATCAATGACTGGCCTGGATCAAAGCGAAGCTTGGACCGGATCCGTGCCTTGCAAACGCGATCACGCCATCGTCGAGAACCGGCACCAGCCAACGACAATTCACGTCAAAACCTACATAGAACAGCGATATAAAATAACGACATATTACAATCGCCATTACGGAGAACTCTTCGACTTGGAAAAGGATCCCGGAGAGATCGATAATCTTTGGGATAGTCCAGAACACAAGGATATCAAAGCGGATCTTATCCTGAAGCTGCTCCACGCCGAGATGGGCAAGGAACCGCTTCCTATGCCACGCATCGCTCCCGCTTAAAAGAGCACAACAACGCCAACCCTCGACAAACCGCTCACGGCGCTCTGTGCCTGTTCCAGACGAACTCCTCGAACCGAAGATTTCCATCTTCGGTGCACGGGAATTGGCAGTACAAGGAGCAACTCGGTGGTACACTCATTATCCCAAAACTATCCGACATCAAAGAGAAATGAGAGTTCTGGATCGGTTTACCTCCCATCAAGAAACCTCTTTTTTCAGAAATTCGATTGAGAGGTGAAGAGATTACCACAAGAAACAGCTATTCAAAATAAATAGAGTATGAAAATTTTAGACACACTAGGCGTGCAGAGCTTTTGCTTCCGCCATTTCAAGGAGAACCGTCACGTAGCCGAGAAAGTAAAAGAGATTGGTCTGGATCGTGTTGAGGTATGCAGGGTTCATGCGGACTTTCACGATGTCTCTAGCTGGAAGGAGACTATTACCATCTATCAGGATGCTGGCGTTTCCATTGTTTCGATCGGTGTTGAGACCTTCGATGGCGATCCTAAGGATGAAGCGATTTTCGAAAGCGCGGCGGCAGCCGGAGCCAAGCATATCTCCTGTCATTTTAAAGTGGGTACATTCGCGAAGGCCATTGCGCAAGTCAAAGGGTGGAGCGATCAGTATGGAATCGAGGTGGGAATTCACACCCATGGCGGGTACATGTTTGGGGGCAGTCCAGACGTCGTGCAATTGCTCATCGATTTAGGGACGCCGCAGATCGGCCTTTGCATGGACACAGCCTGGGTTATGCAGATTGGGCCAAAACACGGAGATCCCGCGCAATGGGCTAATCAATACGGGAGCAAATTGAAATCGATCCACTTTAAGGATTTCACCTTCGCTTCAAATGGCCAGTGGGCGGACACCGTGGTTGGAGAAGGAACCCTAGATCTGCCCGCTCTCCTTTCAGCGCTTGAAGAGCGAAATTTTTCTGGCGTATCCATTCTCGAATACGAGGCCGATCCAGAAAATCCAGTTCCTGCTCTGAAGTCCTGTGTAGAGAAAATGCGACTGTTAGCGCAATGAGCGATTCACTTACTATAGTCTGGGAGAGAAGATCAACGGTGGGAGAAGGTCCCATTTGGTATCAGAATGCTCTTTACTGGGTGGACATTAAGCAGGGCAAGGTTCTCCGCTGCACACCGGCGACGGACGAAAAAGAAATCTGGGAAATCGGCCAGGAAGTAGGAACGGTTGTTCCTCGAGAGTCGGGCGGGCTACTGCTGGCTACCGATGAAGGGTTCATGTTATTCAACCCCGAAAATGGATCCAAAGAAAAAATCGATTCGCCCCCAATGGATCTAATGAATGGTCGTTTTAACGATGGCAAATGCGACCCTCTTGGCCATTTCCTGGCAGGCACCATCAGCTCTGAGAAAAATGGCGGGTTCTTTCGGCTAAGTTCTGAACGCAAGTGGCGACAACTCTTTGATTCCGTTGGCTGCTCCAATGGTCTCATCTGGTGGGAAGACGAATTCTACTACATCGACTCGCCGACCAAACGCGTTGATCGCTTCGACTACGATACCAGCTCAGGTAAAATCTCCAATCGCAGAGTCGCTTTTACTACGGAAGACACGCCGGGTATTCCGGATGGCATGGCTATCGATTCCAACGGTAATTTGTGGATAGCGTTTTTCAATGGCAGCTGCGTCAAGTGCTTCAATAGAAAGAGTGGAAAAGTTCTTGAAGAAATAAGCCTTCCCGTTCCTAAGGTAACCGCCTGCGCCTTTGGCGGAGATGAACTGAAAGACCTTTACATAACGACTGCCAGCGCAGGTATGGATCAGAGCCAACTTGAAACGTATCCAAAAAGCGGAAACTTGTTTCTCTGCCAGCCCGGCGTTAGCGGTCTGCCGGCAAATGTCTATAAAGGCTGACTCCAAAAACTGGCTACGCGGCAAATCGACTCTGATAAGGTCCGTATCAGTCTGGACGTCGTTCGTAGCCAGCGTCTTATGCCTCACGGCCTGCTCCGCTCCTGAAGTCGCTGAAAAGAAGGAAACCGTCGTGGAATCCTCGCTGGGACTCGAAACGTTCCAACCGCGACCCATTGGAATGCCTCCTGAAGGAAACCCTTGGATAACCGACATCGCAATCGGAGATATTGATCGCAACGGATGGCTGGACATCATCGCTTGCGACGGACTGCGAAACGAGGTGACCTGGCTTCAGCAGACCGAAAGAGGCGTTTTTGAAGAAAGGGTGATTGGCCAAAACATTTCAGGGCCCGCTCACGTGGAAATCGTCGATCTGGATCTTGACGGCGACGCGGATATTCTTGTCGCTAGCATGGGCGTCATCTTTCCGAACAATGACCCTATCGGTTCGATAATCGTTCTGGAGCAGACAGAGTCGGGTGTATTCATGAATCGGTTACTGGTCGAAAAGATTGCTCGTGTAACAGATGTTCAGGCAGGCGATCTGGATGGGGATGGAGACTTGGATCTGATGGCTACTCAATTCGGCTATTTTCAGGGAGAGACGCGATGGCTGCAAAACCTTGGCGACTGGAACTTCAAGTCACAGATTCTTCAATCACTCCCGGGCGGCATCCATTGTCCTATAACCGATTTTGATGGAGACGGAGATCTCGATAGCGCCGTTCTCATTTCCCAGGAGTGGGAGGAAATCCATCTTTTCGCCAACGATGGATCAGGAACCTTCGACCGCAAGAGGATCTACGGTTCGACCAACGAGGACTACGGCAGCAGTGGGCTTTCCATTTCAGACCTGGATGGCGATGGGGATCATGACGTGCTTTACACGAACGGCGATGGCTTCGACTACGCCACGCCGGGATCGCGACCTTGGCATGGAGTACAGTGGCTGGAAAATAAAGGCGATCTGCAATTCCAGTTTCATAGACTGGGCACAATGAAGGGAGCTTACAGCCCTGTCTCGACCGACATAGACAACGACGGAGACAACGACATCGTGGTAGTCAGTTGCTTTAACGAATGGCAAAATCCAAAGGCTGTCTCGCTCATGGTTTTTGAAAACGATGGCCAACAGAATTTCGTATCAAGAATCCTGTCACATAAGCCAACTCACCTAGTTGTCGTCAAAGCAGCAGACATGGACAAAGATGGACAAATAGAACTGGTAACCGGTTCCTTCCACGCCTACCCGCCTTACGAAAACATGAATCGAGTGATCTTGTGGGACAGAAAAGAAAAAGAGAACTGATCAAGACACCACTCCCTGGGCGAACTCCGCATAGAGTTTAGCGTAAACACCTTTGCGTTGCAGCAAGGCTACATGGCTGCCCGTTTCTACCAATCGTCCATCATCCATGACGAAGATGCGATCCACTTGCCGAGCCACGCTCAGTCGATGGGCGATGATCAAGCTGGTTCGATTGGCAACCAAGCGAGCGAATGCCATTTGCAAGCGAGCTTCAGTCATAGCGTCTACCGAACTGGTAGCCTCATCCAAAATCAGGATACGCGGATCCCTAAGCATAGCTCTAGCGAAACAGACCAGCTGTCTCTGTCCGTTTGAGAGGTTCTTGCCGTTCTCTCCCACCATGGTATCAAGCCCTTCAGGAAGAGCCTCTAGAAGATCGCGACACTCCAGCGAATCAATAGCCTCTTGAGCTTGAGAAATGGTGGAACCGGGGGTGCCAAGGAGAATATTTTCCATGACCGAGCCTTCGAAGAGGAAGGCTTGCTGGGTGACAATTCCGTAGTGGCGTCTCAAGGACGGACCATGCAGTTGCTCTATCGATACATCATCGATTTTCAATGAGCCACTGCAGGGAAGATAATGTTTGCTAATCAAATTGGCCAAAGTCGTCTTGCCCGAGCCCGTGTGCCCGACCAGGGCAACCGTTTCTCCAGGCTCGATGCGGAAACTTATATCCTCAAGAACAGATTTCCCTTCAATATAGTGGAAATTTAAGCCATCCGCCTTGATGACGCCTGAGAGAGAAGAGAATTTGGCGAAATCATCACTTTCCTGCCAATCGGGTTCCGTATCCAAAAGCTGGAACACTCTTTCAGCTCCGGCGGCCGAAGCCATGGCTTGAGTATAGATGCGGCCGATATTCTGGATGGGCATGAAGAAGTAGTTGGCCAAGAAGAAGAAGGCGATGAAGTCGCTTACATCGGATTGAAAGCTGCCTGTCAGAGCTCCGTAGGAACCAATCGCGAGTAGCAAAGCCAGAAAAGCTTGGGTATTGAATTCCAAAAGCGGCAGATAGACGGCAGTATTGCGGGCTAGGTTCTGATTGTTATCGGCATGCTGCATCGTCAGGAGTTCATACTCTTCAGCGGTACGCCCTTCCCTAGCGAAGCTTTGAATGATTTTCATTCCATTCACCGCTTCGGCGATCTTGCTGGTAAGGCGGCTTTGGCTTCGTTGCGTTTCGCGCGACCAGTGCGAAAGTCGACTACGAAAGTAGATATTTATTCCGTAGATACCCGGCGCGACGATCAACACCGCGCAAAACAGCGCTGGGTTGTTTATAACCATAAACACACTGGCCACGAACATCTGACCAACCAGCATCAGACCGAAAAAGAAAATCGTGTGCACTCCGCGCCGCGTGTGCTCGATATCCGAAATATAGCGGCTCAAAACACTCCCCACCTTTGTCTTGGTGTAATAGCCAAGCGAAAACTCCTGCAGCTTTTCGAATAGGCCATTGCGCATCCCTTGTGTCACGCGTTCACCAAGTTCCTGCGATGCTCGCATGCGGTAGTGAAAAGTGACCTCTGCCAGAAACGAGAGACCCAAAAACGCGACCGCTCCCCACATGATTCCAGGAAAGTCGCCATTGGCAATCGGCCCATTGATTATGGAGCCCATCAATACGCCTTGCAAGGGACGCAGAATAGCCCGAAGACCCGAAAGGGCCAGACACAAGTTGCGCAGCTTGGCAAAAGGATCCATATATCGGTAAATCCGCCAGATCATTTTTAAATCCAAGCGGCGATCGCTCTTTTCTCCCAAGCCGATCCCGTCATGCATTCCGGCTGCTCTTGCCAAGCTCATGCTGTCGCCACCTCGCTTTCTAGTTCAGCCCCGAATTGAGCTTCAATCATTGAAGCGTAAGACCCCGGCCGCTTTTTAAGTGTGGCATGCGTACCCACTTGGACGATACGCCCCTTGTCTAGTACTACGATACGATCAGCTTGGGCGAGCGTCGATATTCGATGGGCTACGATAAAAGTCGTCCGCCCGCCTAGTTCGTTACGAAGAGCCTGGAGAATCCGCATCTCCGTAGAAGGATCGATCGCCGAAGTAGGATCATCCAAAAGCAGAATTTTCGGATCTGGCAGGAGCGCTCTAGCAATACTCAAACGCTGCCTTTGCCCACCTGAAAGGTCCACGCCCATCTCGCCAATAATAGTGTCGTAACCATCGTCCAATTCTTCGATAAAGGAATCCGCGCAAGCGATGCGAGCGACTTTCTTGACTTGCTCTAAGGAAGCCTCGGCATTCCCGAATCGGATATTATCGGCAATCGATTGACTGAAAATAAACGCGTCTTGGAAAACCACGCCAACATTCTTTCTTAAGGTCTGCAAGTCGATCTCTCGAACATCGACACCACTTATGTAGACATGCCCAAAATCTGGATCGTAGAGTCTTGGAATCATATTCAACAGTGAGCTTTTTCCAGCCCCGGTCTCTCCAGCCAAGGCTATCACCTCGCCCGGATAAACTTCAAGGTCCACCTCGGAGAGAGCGTCGCGTCGTGGCGTATAGGATACGGTCGCATTTTGGAAACGAACGCTCCCGATGAAAGGGTTCGGTTTTACCGGGCGATCCGCTTGACGAACCGAAGATTCCGAACGCAACAACCCGTAAAGACGTCTAGCCCCGGTAAGGCTTTCCTGCATGGCATTGGCTATTTGGGCCACGTTGGAAATACGATTGGCGAATTGCTGCAGCAATCCGGCGAATACGACAAAGCCAGCTCCAAGCGACAAGGAACCCTGCATGACGAGATAGCCCCCGTATGTCAGCAGAGCAAACAAACTGGCATGGGAAAGCATGTTTATAGAAGGACCGAAAACGCTGATGCTACGAAAGATCCGCAATTGCTTATGCCATATGTCCGTGTTCATCTTTCGCATACGTCCAATCGCTTCGTCCTCGATAGAAAAACCGCGTATCACTTCGGCCCCGCGGATAGCTTCGGACAAATAAAGAATCATGCGATCGAATGATTCGCGATACGCCATGAATAAGGGCCGAGTAACCCTGGAAAATACGACCGACCCATAGGCCATCATAGGAACGAAGATCAAGCAAGCAGCCGCTAGCGTTGCGTGAATCCTAAACATGAATACGGCATATATGGTAACGGTAATGGTAAGGGTCACTGCCTCCATGAGGGCCATGTCTACGAATGAACGTACGGCTTGTATGTCGCCCGTAGCGCGATTGATCATGGCGCCACTAGGGTGCTTGGCGTAAAACCGCATACAGCCTTCCTGAAGTTTGGCGAAGACCTGCCGTTGCAGCTGCGGAGCCAGGCGACGATGGACCAGTTTAGCAGTGGAACTGGCCGCCCCGAAATGGAGAACACCGTTAAAAAGAGCGCAGACTAAAGAGCCACCCGCTAAGGCAAGGATCACCTGCATTGGGGTCCAAGCCACGGGCATCTCCCAACCTAGCGGCCATTGAGGAGCGTTTTCTCGAGCGCCGGAGACATAGGCGAGGTAATCGATACCGAGTCCGACTAGATTGAGACCGCAAATGGCAAAGAGCGTTAAGGCGATCTGAAGTAGGGCCGCGAATGCGAAGAGACGGCGAAACTGCCAGCACAGCTTCAACATCCAACGAACCAAGAAGAAATTACTTACCTCTGTATCCGCTTCCGCATCTGTATTGTTATTTTTTTCTGGTAGCAAAATCTGAATGTAGCGGCGATCTTCGATCGCCGAAAGCTAGTATATAAAGCGAACGATCGCCCCTTCGACAAAACTCAGGACAAACGAGCGCCGATGCAATTATTAAAATCAGGAAACCAAGGCGGGATCCGGACTGTTCATGGAAAATTTGGATACGCCCTCAACCCAAACTTCCTCGACGCGGCCATAACCCTCACGCGCTTCGAACAAAGTCAAGTCGGCTAGCTTCCCTACCTCAATACTCCCAAGCCGGTCGTCCCAGCCAATGGTTTTAGCAGGACCAAGCGTCACCAAATTCACTGCCCGACAGGGATCCATGCCAGCGTCGATCATCTTCACCACACTGCCTAGCATTGAAGGGAAATGGTAGTCGCTGCAAAGGGAATCAACGAGATCTTCTTCCAGGGCATCGATACAGGATAAGTTGCCACAATGGGAACCGCCACGATAGTAGTTCGGAGCTCCCATGCAAACGTACAAGCCTAACGCTTTTGCTCGGCGCGCCGCCTCGATCGTTGTAGGCATTTCGGAAAGTGTTGCTCCGAACTCTTTGGCCTCATCCACGTGTTCCACTGTAGTGTCATC
>JANQKI010000113.1 GCA_028281165.1 Opitutaceae bacterium
CAGGTGGATCGAGCTGCAAAAGAAAATTGCCGATGAGAGAAACGCTTGGAAAGCGGATCGCGAAATCCTTGAACAAAACCTTTTCGTGCTAAAGTCCGAACTCGCCGAACTGCGAGATGAGCGCGATTTTCTGCAAGAAGACTTTGAGCGGCAAGATGTTCAGCGCGAAAGAGTAGCAGGCTTCTTGGACCAGGAAAAACTTATCCGCGATCGTATCCAAGAACATGTAGAAACCAATCAGCAGAGACTATTCCGCTTGATCGACTTTGCCCCGCCTTACCTCGAAAAAGAGATGCGGCAAGCTAAGTCCAAGCTCGAGTCTTTAGAGTCGAATGAGCTCGGTCAGCGCTTTCAGGCGATAGTGACGGCTCTCATACGATTCGAGGAATTCAATCGTTCCATTACTGTCGATTACGTGCCCCGTCATCTGCCTGATGGCAGGGAAGTAATGGTGCATCTGCTGTACTGGGGATTGGCGGGAGGCTATGCCGTAGACGAGAAAGCGGAAATGGCTTGGAGTGTGACGCCGGCAGAGGGAGGCTGGGTTTGGAAGGAACAGCCTGAATTCGCTAAGGAAACGCTGCAACTCATCGAGATCCAGGAACAGAGGCGTCCCCCGGAGTTGATCGCTTTGCCGGCCCCAATTTCAAGCATCGAATAAGTGATTGCGATGAAAAATTGGATACAGTTTTTATTCGCGATTGTTTTTGTTCCTCTCGTATCAAGCCAGGAAACCGATCAGGACGTGGCCCTTTGGGATGCTGAAATCGATAAGCGGCTTACTGAAAGTCTGGATACTTACCGTTCTTTTCAGGAATCAATCGCTGAAGAGAAGGTGCCTCTTGTCAGAGAGATCAACGCCTTGGAAGTAGAGCTGATAGACCTGCGAAGAGAAGTGACAGGGCTGAAGCGTTCGGCTGCCCAACAACAGAAAGGCTTAAACGATCTCAAAGCGAACAGGACTGGGTTGAGAGGGCAAAATCAATATCTGTCCGGGTTGATGACGGAATATTTGAATACATTCGAAGGCCGTTTGCACATTGCTGAAGACCAAAAATACGAAGATACTTTGGAGGCGCTTCGCCAAGAAGTTGAGGCGTCAGGTCCTGATGCGGTGGAGACCGTTGATGCTAAGGCTCAAGCGATTGCCTTGGGATTCGAGCGTTTGGAAAGCGTTATCGGCGGATACGAATTTGAAGGTCGAGCTATCGACGTTGGAGGCGAATTGGTTGACGGAAAGATTTTCGTCTATGGTCCAGCTGGCTATTTCCTCTCTCAATCCGAAGAACGATCCGGATTGCTGAGCTTTCAGTCAGGGGCGTTGGAGCCGGCTTTGATAGAGCTGGACAGAGTATTTAACGAAGCGATACAAAATTACGACGGTGTTAACAGCCTTCCATTGGATGCGACGCTAGGGAAAGCAGTGACGCTAAGCGAAGCCACTGGCTCGATGGGCGAGCATCTGAGAAAGGGTGGGCCCGTTGGCTTTGCCATCATCGCTATGGGTCTGTTGGCCCTTGCTCTAGCTGTTTTCAAGCTTTTCGATTTGCAGACTTTGGCAGTAGCTATGCCGGCCAACTTGCTGGAAATCGCCAGCATCGCTGTCAAGGGCGATAAGGAAGCTGCGGTTGCGGAAGCCAGGAAAGCCAAGGGATGGATGGGCGAAATGCTCTCCGAGGGAGCTAATCACGTTAATGAAGATCGCGACTTGATGGAGGATCACATGCTTAGCGTGATACTGCACAAGAGGCCACAGTTGGAGCGCTTTCTTCCTTGGCTAGCGGTGACCGCTGCGGCTACGCCACTCATGGGTTTGCTCGGTACGGTTGTCGGTATGATAAAGACCTTTACCTTGATCACGATTTTCGGGACGGGTGATCCCAAGGCTCTTTCTTCGGGAATTTCAGAAGCATTGATCACCACCGAACTTGGTCTAATTGTAGCGATTCCGACTCTAGTAATTCACGGAGCGCTTTTGCGTTTGGCCAAGAAGCGTGTAAGTTCAATGGAGTTGGCGGCTACTGAATTTTCTAAAATTGTCAGCAAAGTAGCAGCTCGAGCTGAGTAGCGTATGAACGAATTCATTCAAGGAGCATGGGGCGCGATGCAGGATGGAGGTGTCATAATGATCGCCTTGGCTCTCTTGTCGTTGCTTCTGTATCGTTCCGCTTTTGGTACGCTGCTGTTCGTTAAGCGGGCGAAGTTCGATCTTGGCTCTCTACAGAGAGACTTGAAGGTTGATCCGTTTATTCTGGAAGAATCGATTGATCAGTCGCGTCGCGAATTCGAGGATCTAGTGAAACGGCAAATTATCTTTATCGCTATGCTCGCAGCAGCTGCGCCATTGCTGGGTTTGCTCGGTACGGTTGAAGGAATGTTGGAGACTTTTCACAGCCTTTCGCAACGCGTTGAAGAGGAAACGGCTAGACGTGTATCGAGCGGAGTTTCGCTCGCTCTCGTTACGACGCAAGCGGGACTGCTCGTAGCGATCCCAGCTTTGTTTGTTATTCAGCTAATCAAGCGCGAAGCTAAAAAACGCCAGCAGCAGCTGGCTCATGCTCAACTTCTGGCCAGGCGAGGGGAGATGCCGAATTCGTGAAGAGCGAGCTGCTGGATATGGATTTCGACAGCGAGACGGAGATTAATCTGTCTCCGATGATCGATTGTATCTTCATTCTCCTGATATTCTTCATTGTAACCACGGTATTCGTACAGGAATCCGGGGTTGAGGTAGAACGTCCTGATACGGCAGCTACGGTGGCCCTTCCGAAAAACAGTATCCTGATCGCCATTACGCGTGAGGGTCGTTTGTATTACGGAGGGCGCGAGATTTCCGTAGCCCGTGTTCGTCCGTTGGTGAATCGCATTCTCACTATCGAAGAAATGCCGGTGATTATCCAGGCTGACCAAGGCTCGAGTCATGGCCTGTTTACAAAAGTCTACAGTGAAGTAAAAGCTGCTGGCGTTGATAACGTCCATTTTGCCACCAAAGATTAACTACGTAGAAAATGAACTCTCCGCTTGAAGAAACATTAAGCAAAGCCTGCGGTTCTTGGCGAATCTCAGCGGGAGCTTTCATTGGCACGGTTCTTATCTTTTCAGCTCTTTCCCTGTCCCAACTCAATAAAGTCGAGCCTACGCCTGAGGAGACGGCTGACCGAATCGAAATGTTTGTACCGCCACCTCCGCCTCCACCTCCAGCGGAAGTGGAAACGAAAGACCAGCCAAAGCAAATACCTATGGATGTCGATATATCATTCGACGTCGACAAGACAAACATGACGTACCGCCCAGTCGATGCCGCCTTTCGGGCGAGCATCCGTACCGACGATCAAATGGACGTCAATGTGAACAATTTCAGAAAGCCTTCAGTCACGGAGGGCTTGGAAGACCTCATTTACGACAGCGCCGATGTTGATGAGCCCCCTTCTCGCAGCTATGCCCCTCCTCCGAATGTTCCTGGAAAGTTCAAGAAAAAGTATAAGGATCTTCGGTTCATCGTTCTTTACGCTGTTGATGAAAAAGGACGACCTTACAATATCCATGTTCTCGATACGCCGGACAGGGAATTAAACGAGTTCGTGGTTAAGTGGCTGCAAACCTGGCGCTGTAGGCCAGCCAAAAAGAACGGAAAGAAAGTCAAATCCTGGGTAAGGCATTCGATAAGAATAAGCCTTGGTTCCGCGTCGCCCTTTTCTATCTGAGTTATGAAACGATTCCAGATTCTGTTTTGCATCATACTTCTCAGCCCTTCTGAGGCATGGCTTTTCGCTCAACAGGAGAAAATGGGTGAGCCTGATCTTTTTGGCCCTCGCTTTCAGCGTTACTTTGCCGAGAGCTATATTCCTCTCAAAGAGCGTGAACCGGATATGAGCGAGCTTGAATTGACCTTGATTCAAAAGATCGGGCCCATGGTTGAGGAGGATCCTGAGTTTGCTAAAACCATGCTGGAGGGGATGCTTGAAGGGGGAGATCCAGTCAGCGCGACTTTCGATTACTTGCTAGCCAATCTCTATTTCAACGGCGATTCGATAGAAAACGCTGAAACTCGATACCTTCAAGCTATCGAGAAGTATCCGAGTTATCGTAGAGCCTGGAAAAATCTTGCAGTGCTCAGGCTTCGAGACTCTCGCTTCGAGCAAGCCCTTGAAGCGCTTGTCAAGACTATCGAACTAGGTGATACGAGCGCAGATACATATGGAATGATTGGGTTCTGCCATTTGCAAGTTGGCGACTACTTGTCATCAGAATTGGCCTACAATATGGCAGCTCTGCAAGAGCCGCAAAATCTGGATTGGCTAGAGGGCCGCGTCCAGGCTTTGATCGACATGGAGCAGTTCGAAAAGCTGCTTCCTTTGATGGAGGAACTGATTCGCCGCCAGCCTCGTAACCCCAAATACCGAATACTTATGGCGAATGCTTATATCGGAATGGAGAATCCTATCTTGGCCGCCCAGTCGATTGAGGTAGCCCATCTGCTGGGTGGAGGGTCTCCTGGCAGTCTTTTGCAGTTAGCTAATCTCTATTCAGCCGAAGGCGTTTTCGATCTGTCCGTGCAAAATTACATCAAGGTAATCGAAACCTCTGAGAAGCTGCGACCCGCCCCTCTTCTGACTGCGGTAAAGTATTTATTGGAAAACGGTGAAGCGGTCTCGGCTAGGCTTTTGATAGATCGCCTTCAGATTGATCAAGGCGATTGGAGCGCTAGTGATGTATCTAAATTTCGATTACTTCAAGCCAATCTTGCGTTAAGCGACGGAGATGCTGCTGAAGCGGAGTCGATTCTCAAGGCGGCTTTGGAGAGTGATCCACTCAATGGAGACTTGCTGGTGGAAATGGGAATGCTCTATGGAGAGCGTAGTGATTTGGCTCGGGCTCTATTCTACTTCGACGAAGCAATAGGAATTCCAGGTTATGAATACAAAGGCCTCGTCTTGAAATCGCGTATTCTGCTAGAGCAAAGCCGTTACGAAGAATCCCTTTCTTTACTTCAACGAGCTAATTCCATCCAACCAAGCGCCTATCTGGATCAGCTTATCGGTCGGGTTAAGGACGCCGTTTCTCGGGCGGATCTGGTTTCAAGAAGCTAGGTGGAGGGTCTCTTTAGACCGGACCTCCCGCATATTATCTAACCCGCGACGTTTGGTTTAGGTGGCGCCGTTCCTCTATCGGCTTTCTTCCAGCCTGCCGAGAAGCCTTTCCACCAGGTGCCGAAGATCTTGCCGAAAATCCATTTAATGTCCTCAAGAATCAAATACGCAGATGGTACCAATAGAAGCGTTATGAAGGTAGCGAAAAGCACGCCAAAGGCTAGCGAGGTTGCCATGGGAATGAGAAACTGGGCTTGAAGGCTTCGCTCCATCATGATGGGGGCTAGACCTACGAAGGTGGTCACAGATGTAAGTAGGATGGCTCGAAAACGCTGGCCACCACCCTTGTGAACCGCCTCCATTAAAGGTAGACCTTCTTCGCGGCGCAGTCTATTTATCCGCTCCACCAATACGAGCGAATCGTTTACCACGACACCGGCCATGGCAATGATTCCGAGCATGGACAAGAGGCTCAGGTCCTGAGCCGTTCCCAGATTCGAGAAATTGACGAGATGACCAAAAATGGCGCCAGCAATGCCGAAGGGAATAACGGAAATCACAATGAGAGGCTGAAGATAGCTTCTGAACGGAATGGCTAAAAGCGTGTAGATCGTAATCATTACAAGCACGGCGCCTCCGAGTAGGGCGGGCATCGACTCTTCCATATCCTTGGCTTC
>JANQKI010000130.1 GCA_028281165.1 Opitutaceae bacterium
TGCTTCTGCCAGACCCTTGGGTTGAAACATTCATTGACGATCTGGGCCTTTCCGACCAGCTGCTGGAAACAAACGAAACGGCGAAGAAGCGTTTTATCGTGCGAGGGGGGCGACCCGTATCTGTACCAAGCTCTCCAATACAGGCCATAAGTACGCCTCTCTTTTCGCTGAAGGCCAAATTCGGCTTTCTCCCTGAACCCTTTCGAAAGAAACTCCCAGACGATGAGGCCGAAACAGAGACAGTGGCCCAATTCGTCCGTCGGCGCATGGGATCCGAGTTTCTCGATTACGCCATTAATCCATTTGTCAGCGGCGTCTATGCAGGCGATCCCGAAGAGCTAGTGCTGCGTCACGCGTTTCCGCTTATGCGCGGATTCGAGCGGGACGGAGGCTCGATCATTAGAGGAGCGATGCGTTATAAGAAACGCAGGCGCAAAGAAGGTACGACATACAAAAAAAGATCGATAAGTTTCAAGAATGGTTTGGGAACGCTGCCTGCATCGCTAGCTGAGAAACTGAGCGAAGACTTGATACTCGAAACTGAAATCGATTCTATCGAATTTAATGAAAACAGTTGGACGGTAAGACTGAAAGAGAATAATCGTATTCAATCGTTACAGACAAGAAACCTGATCGTCGCCATACCTTCCTACGCCATCAAATCACTGCCTTGGCCTGAAGAGATCGGCGAACAAATTGAAACGGCGCCTGATCTGCCCTATCCTGCTGTTCACAGCCTAGCTTTGGGATTCAGAAGGGATCAAGTTCAGCATCCGCTGGACGGTTTTGGCGTGTTATCGCCAACCAAGGAGAAACGCGACATACTTGGGGTTCTATTCAGTTCGAGCCTGTATGAAAATCGAGCTCCAGAAGGGCATGTCTTGCTAACCGTCATGCTCGGCGGTCGTCAGCGTCCCGAACTGGCAAGTGCTCCACATCAAGATCTCGAATCACTGGCAATGCGGGATCTAGAGTCGCTTCTCGGAATTACAGGCAAACCAGCCTTTTCTCGACTCGTGACCTGGAAGAGAGCCATTCCTCAATACACTAAAGAATTTGGTCCCTGGAAAGAAACGATTAATCGTATTGAAAAACTACATACAAGACTCCAGTTTGGAGGAAGCTCGATCGATGGAATAGCCATGGGAGCTTCGATCATGAGCGGCAAACGCGTTGCTGAGCAGGTCGCGAATTAGCTCAGCGGCTGAGGAGCTATGATCCTTAGCGAGTTGGAGCGAACCAGTATTTCGATTTCATCTCCGCAATTGAAAATCTCGCCATCGGCATGGAAGAACCCTGGCTGCTGAAGCTGAATATGATACGAATCGGACTCAAGCGACTCCACTTTCTTGCTACCATAAATCGCTTTAGTAAAAATCCTCCAAAGCAAATCAAGCGAACCTAAGAGGCCGGGGGTTCGGATCGCTACCAGATTGAGCTTTCCATCGCGAACCGAGGCATTCGGAGCAATGTAGGCGTTACTCCCATACTGCGAGGAGTTGGCGATCGCTACAATGTAGGCATTAAGATCAAGTTTGGTTCCATTTGCCTGGATACTGTAATCACTCGATCGATAGTCGCGAAACGCCTTAAAACCTTCTTTCAAATAGGACATGAAGCCTCGAGCATGCGTATCATTAAAACGCTTACCAATCTCCGCATCCAGACCAATACCCATAACGTTGAAAAAAGCGTGGCCATTGGCTTCACCTGTATCGATTTCTCTTTCGTTACCAGAAAGAATATTCTCTAGCGCCTTGTCTATCTTCAACGGAATGCCCAGATGTCGAGCGAGACCGTTGCCAGATCCCATCGGTATCAATCCAAAGGCCACCCCGCTACCGACCATGACCTTAGCAACCTCGTTAATCGTTCCATCGCCTCCCATACAAACGACACGCTGCGCTCCATCGTCGAGAGCCTGCCGTGAAAGTTCAGTAGCGTGACCTGGATACTGCGTTTCGAAACTTACCGCATTCATTCCCCTGGCCTTTATGAAGTCATCGACACGACGTTTTCGCTGAGGGCCTTTGCCTCCTTTTCCAGAAATGGGATTAACGATGAAAATTGTCTTTTTATCCATGAAATTCGCTGCCTAATTAGCCCACTCTCGAGACGAGAAAGAGTATCTTGTTCTTTTAAGAGCCTCTTGAAAATCATCAACGATGCGATCCCAACTTACACCCAGTGCCGTTTCGCGAGCGGCTTGCCGAATCGATTCGAGCGTAGCGTCTGACTCTTTAGACAAGCCAGCTACCATCCTCTTGTACGCTGCCTCATCGTCAAATGGAGCGAGGTATCCATTTATTCCATTCGAGATATACTGCCTCCCTGCAGCGTAGTCGTAGGTGGCCACAACCAGACCGGATGAAAGGGCCTCGGTAACTACGTTGCCAAACGTTTCCGTTATGCTAGGGAAAAGAAATACGTCGCCTGACGCGTAATGAGAAGCTAGATCTTCGCCTTTCCTCATGCCAGCGTAGATGAATTCCGGATACTGAGATTGCAAGCTCTCTCTCTTAGGACCATCTCCCACAATCACCAGTCGAGAGTTCCTGAGCTCCGATCTCACTGCTAAGTAGGCTTGCACAGCTAGGCCAATGTTCTTCTCCTTAGCTACGCGCCCAACATAAAGAAACACACGATCTCCAGCAGAGACCCCCCACTCTTTTCTCAGGGCCTCGCTACGGCGGCCGGGCGAAAAAAGCTCGGTGTCCACTCCTCGCGAAAGGACTCCTGTATTTCGAAACCGCATACTGGACAAGGAATTCGCCATCTCCGTTGTCGGAGCCAAGGTACAGCCACAGGCATTATGGACGATTCTTAGATAAACGAATATCAGATCCATAACAAAACCCAATTTGTAGTGGCTGCTGTACTGATGGAAATTAGTGTGGAAAGTGGAGCTGACTGGAATCTGCAGTTCCTTGGCAGCGTAGAGAGCTCCGAGACCCAAGGGCCCCTCCGTAGCCATATGCACAATACTAGGCCTCCAATTCCTCCACTCTCTCAGCAGTCTCAAAGCAGAAGGCAAGCCCATTCTCAAGCCTTCGTAACCCGGCAAAGGCAGGCTAGGCAGAACCAGCTCGCGAGATCCTGGAATGCCATCGTTTGCTGCAACCATTTCGCTCTTCTGCCTTGGCCTGACGACCTGAGTCTCCCAGTCTCTCGAACGCAAGCCATCGACAAGACGACCAAGTGTCATGGCCACGCCGTTGACTTCCGGCGGATAGGTTTCCGTAACCAAGGCTAGGCGCATCAAGCGATTCCCAGCAGCGAATTTCAAGGCTGATTAAGAACGGGCGGAGCTGGAGGCGAAGGGGATTCTTCATCAAGAATCTCGAGCAGTTCGATCTCGAAGATCAAGGCCGAAGCGGGTGGGATTCCCGACCGGCCTTCATCGCCGTATCCAAGCTTTGCTGGCACATACAGCTTTACCTTCCCGCCTACGCCAATTAAAGGAAGACCCTGTGTCCAACCGGCAATGACATCAGTCAACTTAAACTCGGCGGGCTCGTTACGCGAATAGGAACTATCAAACTCGCGACCATCAAGAAAGGTTCCTTGATAGTGAACCAGCACCCGATCCTTGGCC
>JANQKI010000150.1 GCA_028281165.1 Opitutaceae bacterium
TCCAATTTCTCGTCATAACCTTTGGCAATGTAGCCTCCGTCGGCGATGTTGCTGGGCAATTCTTCCTTTAATGCTCGATTCAGCAATTCAACTAGGTGGGGGAGAAGATGGATGCGTGTAGCGATACTCGAGAGATCCGAATCCTTAAAGGGCTCCAGTGTATCCAAAATGGCAGGAAGTTGATTGAGCGTGTCGCGAATGCCTCCCAGTTCTCGTGGATTGCGAAGTCGATTCTGCATGCGACCAAGGATGCGACTCACGTCTCGCACAGCTTTTAGCAGATCCTGAAGTTCGCTGCAAGCTAGCGGCGATGCCACTAGTTTTTCGATACTATTATGACGTCGACTTAGTTCGCCGATATTTTGCTCTGGAGAGATGAGCCATTGCTCGAGTTGGCGAGCCCCAGCGGCCGTTTTCGTTCCATTGATAGCTTGGATTAGGCTCCCCTCACGAGTGCCACGCATGCTTTGAAAAATTTCCAGATTTCGCTGTGTGGCTGGATCTACTAGTAAAGAGTCATTGCTTTTGTATTCGCAAATCGAGGATAGATTTTCAGGCTTCGCGCAAAGATTTTCGGTCGCGTAATAAAGCAACGCCCCCGCGCAGCCCAGGGCGGAATGGCTTATAGGAATGCCGAAGCCCTCCAGGTTGATAACGCCCAGTGTGTCTAGAACCGTGCGAGCTCCCGAATCCACTTCAAATTGATAGCCTGGCAGCTCGGTAAGAGCTCTGTGGGATAGAAAATGGAGCAATTCGTCATGAGCCGAACCGTCGTGAGCTTGGGCCTGCCAGCGTTCGCGTTCGCCTTCAATGATCAGCATTTCCGCTGGATCGATAGAAGAGAGGACCGGCAATATATCATCGACATTATCGCTATTCGCGATTTGAAACTCGCCAGTCGAGAGGTCTAGCCAAGCCAGCGAGACGCCATCCTTTTCGAATTCGAAAGCGGCTAGATAGTGATTGCGAGTCGATTCTAGCTGATTATCTTCGATAGTTGTACCCGGAGTTAGGATACGAGTCAGCGAACGTTTGACCAGTTTGCCTGGCTGTGGCGTTTCAACCTGATCGCAAATGGCTACTTTTTTGCCGGCGGAGAGAGCCTTGCCGATGTAGTTTTCGGCAGCGTGAAAAGGAATGCCAGCCATAGGGTAGTCGCTCCGTTTGGTTAGCGTGATACCCAAAAGCTCGGCTCCAATCTCGGCATCCTCGTGAAACATCTCATAAAAATCGCCCAAGCGGAAGAGCAGCAGCGTGTTGGCAGGGAGGTTGCGTTTAACCTCGAAATACTGCTGCATCATTGGGGTGATTTTACCTTTGGCCATGAGTGGATTGTTATGAAAGAGCCAAAAGCATCTTTTGGCTATGATTGGGATCAACAAAAAAGTTGTTCTGATGCGGGATTGACTCTCGTGAACCCTCGCTTCTGTTACGATGCTATTTTCTTATGGAGCTTTTTTTTCGAGAATTTGGAGACACAGCTAAAGCGAAGCTGGTGGTCCTGCATGGCTTACTTGGCTCTTCGCGCAACTGGCAAACGGCTGCCCGGGATTTGGCCGACGATTTTCACGTAATCTGCTTCGATCTGCGAAACCACGGGGAATCGGCCCATGCTTCTCCTCATTCTTTTGAGGCGATGTGCGTTGACCTACTGGAGTCGCTCGAAGCCCTGGGAATCCAGAGCTGTTTTCTGATGGGCCATTCCATGGGAGGCAAAGTCGCTGGCAAGTTCGCCTGCGAAAATCCAGGACGTGTGGACAGGCTTATTGTCGTCGATATTGTCCCTAAGACGTATCCGAAGACGCATGACGATGAGTTTCTCGCTATGCGGGAAATCGAAAAACAAAAGATTCGGTTTCGCTCCGAAGCTGAAATCATAATCGAAGGGTTTGTCGATGATTGGAGCCTTCGGAAATTTCTCCTTACGAATCTGGTTAGACTTCAAGGCGGCGCTGGTTTTCGTTGGCAGATCAACCTCGACGCAATCGAAGCCGCTCTCCGCGATTTAGAGAAGTCTCCTCTTTCAGATGACCAACGCTTCGAAGATGATTCGCTATTTCTAATGGGAGGAAAGTCGAATTACTACCATCCTAGCGACGATGCAAAGATCCACCATCATTTCCCCTTAAGCGTCATCGAAATAATGGAAGAAAGTGGTCATAATCCTCATTTCGAAAGTCGTGGAGCGTTTGTCGGGATCGTAAGGGAGTTTTTGCTGCGAGAATAATTTTATTGGCCCACCGGGTTCGTAGACCTAGCCTCTGGACTATGCTCGTAATTGTAGGAAAAATACTGCTTTTCCTCACCGCCTTCGTCGATGGTCTTTACCTAAGCATTTTGCTGCATGAGCTAGGGCATGCTTTGCTGGCTTTGCTGCTTACGAATCAGTCGATTCTTCTCAAAGTCGGAACTTCCGACAATCATTTAGGTTTCAGTCTTGGTCGATTGCGAATCGAGCTTGGCTTAAAGGGTTTTCAGTATGGTTTTACCTACTACGAGCGAGAGAAGGAGAGTCGCTTAAGTCAAATCTCCGTTGCCATGGGAGGGCCGTTGGTTTCTCTAGTAGTAATGTATCTTTGCTCGCTCTGGGTGCTGGATACACCGCTTGGAGGTTGGCTTTGGGTTATCGGATTCGCCTTCTTCGTAGCGAATATTCGAATACTTATCGTATCCTTGTGGCCCATCAAGTATCGGCCCTTTCCTGATAAAGACGAAGTCTGGCTTAGCGACGCGCTGGATATTTGGAGGATGCTTCTTGGCCGTGACAGCGAGCGTTCCAATTAATAAGTCTTTTAACCACAGAATCCACAGAACTCACAAAATGTATTTCTTTATTTGGAATTTTGGGGCCCCGAAATTGATAAGTAAACCATGTTTGATTTTAGTAGCGTTTAGATAAGCGAGAATTTGAGCTGTATGCTCAGGAGCGAGTTCTCTTACCGCTTTGAGCTCTACAATAATCCTTTGATCTACAAAAAGATCTGCAAAGTATTCACCGATAATAGTACCATTCTCGTCTCTAACAGGAATCGGATGCTGTTGTGAAACTGTGCAGCCCAATTTCCTCAAGCGGTGAGCAAGCCCGTTTTCATAAACTTTTTCTAGCAATCCATTCTTTAAATAGAAGTGCAGATTGAAGGCTGAGTTTCTTATATCGGTAACAAGGTTGGATATCTCTGTATTCATTTTGTGAGTTCTGTGGATTCTGTGGTTAACAAAAAATTCTAAAGAACCTCTTGGAATTCGCTTTCCTTTAGCTCGAAGAGATCTTGCTGCTCGTTTGTTATGATGAGCGTTTGATCGTCGTCCCAGCAGATGGCTTCGCACTGACGCGCTTTGAACGGCTTGTACAGCGCTTTGCCTGCAAGGTAATTGTCCGAGTCATTTGGTTTTTGAAATATCCAGGCTCCCTCCGTAGTCAAAACCGCGATTTTAGAGCCATCAATGGTGGCATCGGCTGCCGTTACCCAATCCCTTGTTTCGTAGCTGCTCAAATAGGTCAGCGTATTCACTTTTTCACTCTCTTCGCTGTCGAGCCGATAGAGTTTCGTTCGGGTATCGCTCCTGTGTTTGGTTAGGAAGTATAGTTTTCCGTTGGCCCAGAAAAAGGCTTCGCAATCGAAGTTTTTCTTTTCGGGAGGGAAGGCTTTCTGATCAGGATATTCGAAAGGGATAAGTTTCAACGCCCTCGCGGCGCTGGAGGCTTGTCGATACGGTTCGCGTAGGAGATAGACGCCCAAGTCGCGTCGGGCATTTCCATTATTGCCGAAGGCCCCGATGTAGAGGTTCCCGTGATTATCGATGGCCAGTTCCTCCCAATCGATATTGACCGCATTTCCTATGGCGATGCCTTTGAACTCGTCACGCATCCATTCCGGCTTCAGTAGCTCGCCGCTTCGATTTACGGGGAAAAGACGAGCTTCGTCTCCCGAGTCGTTGTGAGTCCAATAGACATTCTCGTAGGTCCGACTCTTTACGATACCACTTGATTCGTTAATCAAGGGAGAGTTGAATTTTGAATACGGCGTCAGGTCTTCTTGGGCGAAAGCAGAAGACGCGAAACACAAAGAGAAAGCTGAAAACCAATTCCTCATACACATAACACTCATAGTTTGGCGACACTGTCTTGGGTCTCTGGAAAATGGCGAGCTGAAACTGAGTTTTGAGGTCTGTTTCATTTAACCACAAAGTTCACAGAATTCACAAAACGTATTTCTTTTGTGAGTTTTGTGGATTCTGTGGTTACCTAAACAAGCTAATCGCTTGGAGGATCAGATTTCCCTTTGAGCTTTTTTCCAGTAAGCCCGTCGGTCGAGCCCGGACGCGTTTAGCACGCCGATTAGTTCGATGTAATCGTAAACCGGAAACACGCTTTGCTTGTCGGAGGCTGCGAGCCTTAGAGCGTCTTCCATCGTGTCGTTTGCCTGCAAGGTGACGAAGCTGCGATTCATGATGTTCTCCAAAATCGATGATGCGGGTAGATGATTCTTTTTCTGCGTCACCCGATTTAGGTCCTCAAGTTCCACAAGGCCAACTGCTCTTCCATTTTCTGTGATGATAAGATCGCGAGGATCGATTTGGTTCAGGATGCTTAGAGCGTCTCTCACGCTTGAGCTCGGGCTTAAGCTCTCAAAACGTGTATCCATAAAATCCCTTACGCTAAAGGATTGGAAAAGCTCGCGTTGCTTCATGGCTTTCAGCTCCATGCGACTGGCCAGCATGATGAAAAGGAACAGAGCTGCCGGAAGTAGTTGGTTCAGGCCGATGAGGAAAAAGGCTGCTAGGGTGGCAGCCGCGAGCACTCCAAACCTGCTGGATATTTCCGTGGCCTTGAGGGGTGGCAGCCAGAAGGAGAGTAGGGCGCGCAAAAGCCGGCCTCCATCCATGGGAAAAACAGGTAGCAAATTGAAGAAGCCCATGATCAGATTGAAGGCCATGGCCATGTAGACCAACTGGGGAACGTTTAGCGGCAGGTCCACTAGTCGCTCCAAAGAAAAGGCTCCCGTGATGGGAATGAGCAGGAGGAACAAGGCGAAATTCACAGCCGGCCCAGCCAAAGTCACCAGAGCTTCCTTCCCAGGCGTATCGGGCATGCTTTCAAACTGGGCCAGCCCTCCTATGGGCATGAGCAAAATTCTGCTCGTTTTTATGCCAAATCTCCTGGCTGTAAGGGAATGGCCTAATTCATGCAGCACGACGCAAGCGAAAATGATGACCAGAAACAGCAAGCTCCAAACGATTCCTGCCAGACCGGCTCTCTCCATTCCGGCGAACCCGAAGTACACAGGAAGAATGAGAAACGAAATGTGCATTTCCAGGCGGATGCCAAAGACGCGAAACAACCTGATGGACCAGTCTAGCATTTCTGTCGCATGTTTGAGGATTTTCGAGGAATCGCACGAATTTTCTCAAATCGAGAGAAACTAAAGCTTGCCCAGCGATGCGTTGATCTGGAAATGATCCTCCTCCATCGCACGCGAAAGTTTGATATTCCGCACAAATGAATACACTCCTAAGCGCTGCTCCCGATATGCTTTCTGAAATCGATAAACCTGCTGTATTGATAGTCGACGACGACGACGAGATTCGCTATTCGCTCGGTCGTGTTTTGGGCAGTCAGGGTTATCAAATCGATACCGCTGCCAGCGGCGAGGAGGGCATTGAAAAGATAAAGGAGGGTCCTGCTCCGGATCTCATATTTATGGATATCCGCATGGGCGGGATATCAGGTATCGAAACCTTGCAGCACATGAGGTCTGCCAACTCCAATCTGCAGGTGATCCTTATGACGGCTTTTGGAACGGCTCAGACGGCCATCGAAGCGATGAAGTTCGGAGCCTACGATTACATTATGAAGCCGTTTGATCCAGAGAAGGTGATCGAACTAGCTCGTAGCGCGATTTTGGCTACGCAAGATCTCAAGTCCGTCGATAGCTATCAAACGAAGACGAATATCGAGGACTACAAGGAGGGGATCGTTGGGAATTCTCCCGCTATGCAGGAAGTATTCAAAATCATGGGTCAAGTCGCCGCCAGCGATGCCACGGTTTTGATTACCGGTCAAAGCGGATCGGGCAAGGAACTCATCGCGAACGGTATTTATCAGCACAGCCTTCGTTCTGGTGGACCTTACATGGCGGTAAACTGCGCCGCTATCCCCGAAAATCTTATCGAGAGCGAGCTTTTCGGACACGAAAAGGGTTCGTTTACCGGAGCAACGTCACAGCGTATTGGAAAATTCGAGCAATGCGATCGGGGCACGATATTTCTCGATGAAATTGGCGACATGTCTCTTGCCACCCAGACGAAGATTCTCCGCGTGCTCCAGGATGGCGAGATCCAAAGGGTGGGCGGTTCCGAAACGATCAAAGTCGATGTGCGGGTAATCGCAGCGACCAACAAGGACCTTGAGTCCATGGTCGAAGAAAAGACTTTTCGAGAAGACCTTTATTATCGGCTAAATGTTTTTCGCATACGGGTGCCTTCGCTCGTCGAGCGGCATGAGGACATTCCCGATATCGTCGATTTCATGCTGCAGAAACTCGTCAGAGAACGTAAGGCCAAGGCTACCAAACTTTCAGCGGATGCCATGAATGCGCTTTGCCAATACAGCTGGCCGGGCAATGTTCGAGAGCTTGGCAACGTCGTTTACCACAGCGCAGTGGTTGCCCAAGGAGAGGCCATTCTACTAAAGGACTTGCCAGAAACGATTCTCAAGGCGGTGGAGAGCAAGCCAGCATCGTCAACCGCTTCCGACTCGGATTCTGCTGCAGCTTCCTCTTCGGAAACAGCTTCTTCCGGCTCGAGTGAATCTTCCGTACCGATTTCTTCGATACCACCAAGCCCTTCGGCTCCCATCGGGGCTCGGAGTTTGCCCGAGGCTTTCGATTTGATCTATCAGCGGCTTAAAGAGCGCGAGGGGCGGCGCATCCTCGGCATTATTGAAAAGCAGATGATCAAGCGGGCGATCGAAGACACGGGCGGCAATCAAGCTCGTGCGGCGGAGATTTTGGGCATTACACGGAATACGCTGAAGAAGCGTTTAGACGAGTACGCTGCTGAAGAGCAGGCTAGATTTCAGTAGGGCCGATAGGGCATTATAGGGCCTATTGGACTTATAAGTTTCTCTCTCATCTTCTGCTCTCTTCTTCTCTTTCCGCCTCAATTCTCTCTTCCCATTCTTCGCTTTCTCCTTGCCAGAGAAAGGTTTTCCTCTTCTCTAGGCGCCCCATGAGCACCGCGTTGATGTTTTCAGGTCAAGGAGCCCAGAAGGTGGGCATGGGCGAGAACCTCTACCAGCACAGTGAATTGGCTCGAGAATTTTTCGACCAAGCGGATTCTATTCTAGGCTGGAAGCTTTCCAAGATTTGCTTCGAAGGTCCTGAAGAGGCTTTGACCGAAACCAAGGTGTGCCAGCCAGCCCTTTTTGTGCACGGTTACGCCATATACAGCGTCCTCATAAAAAGGGGCATGCTCGATGACGCCACTATGGCAATGGGGCTTAGCCTGGGAGAAGTGACCGCTTGCGCTGCGGCGGGTGTTTTCGATTTTCAAACGGGACTTCAGGTCGTGGCCAAGCGTTCGGAGCTTATGCAGGAGGCTTGTGAGCATTCGGACGGCTCCATGGCGGCTGTGATTGGGGCCGATCGAGAAACGGTGGCTGCCTTTTGCGAAGAGCTCGATGTTGATATGGCCAATTTGAATTGTCCTGGGCAGATTGTCATTTCCGGCGAGTCGGGAAAAATAGCCAAAGCGGTCGAAGCAGGATTGGAGCGTGGGTTCAAGCGTGTGTTGCCGCTAAACGTCGCGGGGGCTTACCACAGCCGACTCATGGGTCCAGCCAGAGATGGCTTTGAGGCCTTTCTGGCCGATATTGAATTCAAAGAGCCAAACCTCACGCTTTTCACTAACACCACGGGGCATCCTGTTTCCGAGCCCGACGAAATTCGGAAAGCATTGGTACAACAGACTGTTTCTCCCGTCTTGTGGGAAGACTGTATGGTCAACGCTTCAGCAGCAGGAGCCACTTTGTTTTGCGAATTAGGCGTTGGCAGCGTGCTTCGTGGTCACGTAAAGCGAACGAATCGTGACTGGGAAAATATCGGATTTGGAACCTGGGACCAGGTCGCAGCTCAGTCAGCTATAGCCTCTAGTCAGCCTTCTTGATCTCGATTCGAGAGCCGCTTCCTATCTGCCCCAATGGTGATAGGTCTCCAATTATTTTTCCTAGAGGATTCACGGCGCTGGCGAAACGCGGTTCGTCTCCATGGCTTGCAGGCGTCTGGCCCCAGATAATGCAAAACGCGTTTCCTGGAGCCCAGTAGGCGAG
>JANQKI010000167.1 GCA_028281165.1 Opitutaceae bacterium
AGTTGCGGGAGAAGATACGGAATTGGATCGCAATGTGGTTGAAGAAATTGGCGATCCCCTTGTCCACATGATCCGGAACGCCCTCGATCATGGACTCGAACCACCGGAAGATCGTGAAGCGACTGGCAAGGACGAAACCGGTTATGTGGCACTGAAAGCTTTCCATCAAGGCAGCAGCATCGTAATTGAGCTGTCAGACGACGGGCGGGGCATCGACCCGGAAAAAATAATGGCTAAAGCCGTGGCTAATGGAGTGGTTCGCGAGGACGAAAACCTTTCCAAAGAAGAAATTTTCAAGCTCATTTTCGCTCCGGGCTTCTCCACCGCTGAAGAAATTACAGACATTTCTGGACGCGGTGTGGGCATGGATGTGGTGCGAAAGAATATCGAGAAGCTGCGCGGCAAAATCGAAATCGAGTCGGAGCTAGGCAAGGGATCAACCTTCCGCATTCTGCTGCCACTCACCATGGCCATCGTCGATGGTTTAGTGGTAAAGGTCGGCGACGATCGCTTCATTCTGCCAACGACTTCCGTAAAAGTCGCGCTTCGACCGGATGAACAGATTCTGGCCAAGATCCAAGGCAACGAAGAAATCCTCAATATTCGGGGCAAGATCATTCCGCTATTCCGCTTGCACGATCACTTTCAAATTCCAAAGGCCATCACCGATCCGAAAGACGCAACCGTTGTGGTGGTTGAAACCACCGGCAAACCATGCGGATTGCTGGTCGACGACATGGTCAGTAAACAAGAGGTGGTCATCAAGAGCCTCGGCACAATGATGCAAGGCATACCTGGCGTATCAGGCGGAGCAATACTTGGAGACGGTACCATCGCTCTCATCCTCGATCCCGCTACCCTCATTTCGGTAGCCTAAACGACTTTAAGCAACGACAACCTGAAAGGCCTGATTCGCTAGAATCAGGCCTTTTTCTTTTTTTGTAGCCGCGATCGCTGATCGTCGATCTCTGTGAGCTAAAAAAGTGATGTGATCAATATAAGCTATTAACAACGAAAAGCTTATCCATTAAAATTAATTATTTGATCTTAACTATTGACTTTTGAATTAAAAAAATGATCTTAATGGAATGCTCGAAGTATCGGAGATTGATTTAATTAGAAGACTAAATTTTGATAACCCTTGGTGGGAGAGCGGCAAATCTATTGAATCGCCATACGCGGAATTTAATCGAAGAGCATATTTTAGATCGTTCTACAACCTAGCCAGTAACGTCTCTGTATCTCGAGCAGTCATCTTGATGGGCCCTCGCAGAGTAGGTAAAACGGTTATCCTCTACCACACAATCCAAGAACTTCTAGCGAGTGGTGTAGATGGAAACAAAATCATGTATCTTTCTCTCGAGACTCCAATTTACACCGGTCTCCATCTTGAATCATTCCTTAACCGCTTCATAGATAAGTTCAACCACAAGAGGAACGACCGCCTATTCGTTTTCTTCGACGAGATTCAATATCTTAAAGACTGGGAACTACATCTTAAATCTTTAGTTGATTCATACAAAGCAATCAAGTTCATAGCAAGCGGTTCAGCAGCAGCGGCTCTTAGATTGAAAAGTCGGGAATCCGGTGCTGGCAGATTTACTGAATTTATGCTGCCGCCTCTAACGTTCGCGGAATACTTAGATTTTCGGAATCGCGAATCCGAACTGCTCGAGGAAATAAAACCAGAACATTACAAGGCGACAGACATTGAAGAACTGAATCAGGAATTCATAAACTACATGAATTTTGGCGGATATCCCGAAGCTGTATTTTCCGAACAAATACAAAAAGATAGTTCTCGATACATTAAAAGCGATATTATAGACAAAGTTCTCTTGAGAGATCTGCCTGGCCTTTATGGAATATCGGATATTCAGGAGCTGAATAGGCTTTTTACTACTCTCGCGTACAACACTGGAAACGAAGTTTCTCTGGAGAAGCTGTCTCACACATCGGGAGTCGCCAAGAATACATTAAAGCGTTATCTAGACTATCTGGAAGCGGCCTTTCTGATAAAGCGAGTAAATCGCATCGATCAGAATGCTCGCCGATTCCAGAGGGCCACGCATTTTAAAGTATATCTAACAAATCCCACTATGAGGAGCGCATTGTTCGGATTCCTAGATACTGATGATAAAGCTATGGGTCTATTGGCTGAAACAGCCGTATTCAGCCAATGGTTTCACGATACCAACTTTCTCGATAGAATTTTCTATGCTAGATGGAAGAATGGAGAAATTGATATCGTCTACAACGCTCAAGAGCCATCTATAGATTGGGCAGTAGAAGTGAAATGGTCCGACCGACCCTACTCAGATACTTCAGCTTGGAAAAATCTTGTAGAATTTGGTTCCCGCAATTTTCAGCCAGCTAAAAAAGAAGACCCGCCAAATCTAACCATTACTACTAAATCCATACATGGAGAAAGATTGATCGACAAGTACAGATTGTCATTCGAAGAGTGCAGCGTTTATGCTTATCGCGTTGGCAAGAATTTGGTGGCATATAGAGATTTCCGGGAAGACATAGACAATGATTGGGAAGACATTAGGAAGGAAATCACCATTTCTCCACCGGCCCCTTCGGAACTTTGATCCTTTCACTGTTAGGACCGTCGGTGATTGATGAATACGGGCTCGGAGGACGAAATCGAGGCAGCAGTTCTCCAGTTCCATCGCAGTATTGGCTTCTCCAATCTACGTAATCGGAAAGGATTTCCTCAAAATGGTCCATGCTTCGGAGACGCACGACCTGATCTTTAAAACGTTTGGAGGGGCCAAAGCGTTTAGCATACCAGGGAGCTACTTTACGAAACTGGATGCACCCACGATCTTCTCCGTAAAATTCGATCATTCGTTTTAAATGTATCCGCATAAGCGCTACTCGGTCTTCAAAGCTAGGATCGGCAAACAATTCACCTGTTCTGAGATAAGACTCCGTCTGCCGGAAAATCCAAGGATTGTAGAAAGCCCCTCTACCGATACTCACTCCATCGCAGCCCGTTTCTTCGAGCATAATACGAGCCGCCTCAGGCGAGGTCACGTCACCGTTTCCAATGACAGGCGCGGAGGATACAGCTTCTTTGACTTTCCGTATACCATCGAGATTTACGCCTCCGGAAAACCCCTGGGCTCGTGTTCGTCCATGTACGAATATTGCGGATACGCCAACATCAACCAAGGTTTTCGCTAAGTCCGGGGCCGTGAGATTGTCGTCGTCCCAGCCCAATCTCATTTTCGCGGTCACCGGAATATCTAGAGCATCGACCATCATTTTCACAAGCTGACCCGTCTGAACCAGATCCCGCATCATGGACGAACCGCTTCCCGTCTTGACCACTTTTTTAACGGGACAGCCCATGTTTATGTCCACGGCTTGAGCCCCACGATCCTGAACCAGTAAAGCAGCATCCCGCATCTCTTCCTTCACCCCGCCAAAAAGCTGAACGGACATCGGCTGCTCGCGAGGGTCAGTCGCTATCATCTTAAAAGCGATTTCACGTCCCTCCAACAAAGAGCGGGCATTGACCAGATCGGTAGTAACCAAACCCAGCGAACCCAGTGTCTTAATCGTCAAGCGAAATGGCAAATTGGTGTAGCCCGCCAGTGGTGAAAGACAGAGATTCGTCTCCAGTTGAATGTTTCCGATCTTCATTCGAATAGCTCGAAACTAAGACCGAGGGAGAAAAACGAAAAGCTTTTGCGAAGCAATTCGTTTCGAAGAGTGCAATTTAGCGGGCGGCTATATCGCCCTCAGGCAAGGTAACATTCAATTTAGCCAAAGCTTGCTTGAGAGTTGGGTCCATGGGATGGCCATTATATAAGACACTGCCATCTTCGCCGACCAGAATCATCCGAGGTATCGAATTGATCATCAGCAACGATCCAAGCGGAGCTGTCTTAGGCTCGAGCAGCCAAGTAACAGACTGCATCTCGTGCTGATCCTGAATCTTTTTGGCCAACTCCAACTGGTTATTGCCCTTGTCAGTATTCATCCCGACAACCAGAACCCCCTGATCGGCCAGAGCCTCTGCTTTGGCTTTCAGTTGCGGCATCAGCATAATGCAAGGTCCACACCAGCTGGCCCAGAAATCGATCAGAAGCGCTTGGTTGCCACCGAGCCATCCTTGCAAGGTCCGCGATTCGCCGTCGACGCTGGCGATTTCCAAATCCATGGGGATTCGCAAGTCGGCCATCGCTAGATCTCGAGCCTCGCTAGCCCGCATTTCCGTAAGCAAACTGAGCAGACCGAAAGCCTCAACGTAGCTGGGGGCATCCAAGAACGCCTTGGAAGCTTGATTCTCAAATTCTTCGTAGTTGTTTTGTTCGTACGCTTGGAACGCGCGCAAAGCGCTAGCAAAACCGACTATTTGCCGTTTCGAAAGAAATGTTTCACTAGGCCCGAAAGAGAGGTCTTCCGCGACTTCGAGCAGTGAATCGATCGTTTCTAAAGACCCATCGATGTCACGGCGCGCAAGTTTCTTGAATACAGTCGCCTGCAAAATGTAAGCTTCTTTCACTCCGCCCTCGCGAGCTTCTGTCACAAGCGCTTCAAAATCGACTTCTGGATCGTTGGACGCTGCTCTGAGCCTTTCTTGCAGATCTTCAACGTTAGCCTCGGCGCTTATAGCCCAAAGACTGGCAAAGAAAGCCATTGCTAGAACAATGAATGGAAATCGAAGTAAAATTTTCATCTAAGTGTCTATTACGTATCAGTGCACAAGGTTGCATGCGCGGGCAAAGCATAAAAACCGTCCTCAGGAGTAGAATCATTCCATTTTCACAAACTTTAAGGACCGACTCCCCACATTTGCGATTCAGCATTGATCCTGACAAGGCGCCTGGTTTTCTGTTTCATTTAAGAAATCCATGCCTGCCTCAGCTAAATCCCTGCATTTAAATCAAGCCCTCAAACGCTATTTCGGCCACGATTCCTTCCGCCCTCTGCAAAAGGAAATCATCGATGAGACGATTGCTGGTCGCGATGTATTCGCCCTACTGCCTACTGGAGGCGGCAAGTCCCTTTGCTACCAACTACCCGCCATCGTCGATAAGGGACTGACCGTTATCATTTCTCCTCTCATCGCATTGATGAAGGATCAAGTCGATGGCCTGGAGGCAAACGGCATCCATGCCACCTATTTGAACTCCTCGCTCAATAAAACCGATGCGAAACAACGCTACGCCAAACTATTCTCAGGCGAATACAAAATTCTCTACGTCGCGCCCGAGAGACTCATGCTTTCCGGCTTTTTGCAGGATCTCAAGCAATGGAACGTCTGCCGCTTCGCCGTAGACGAAGCTCATTGCATTAGCGAGTGGGGACACGATTTCCGCCCGGAATATAGACAACTCTCGAAGCTGCGTAACTTTTTTCCGGATACGCCTTTCATGGCTTTAACCGCTACCGCAACAGAGAGAGTGCGAAACGACATCGTTCTCCAACTCCGGCTCAAAAATCCCAAGTCATTCGTCGCCAGCTTCAATCGGCCAAATCTGACTTACAGGATCGAAACAAAGCAGGCCGTCTTCCGGCAAATCTTGAATTTCATTCAAACCAAGCCCTTCGAAAGCGGCATCGTTTATTGCTATTCACGCAAAGCTACTGAACAACTGGCAGACCGCCTTTCGCAGAACGGCATCGAGGCCCTACCCTACCACGGTGGGATGACACCAAAGAAACGAGCGGAAAATCAAGAAGCCTTCATTCGAGATGAATGCAAGGTCATGTGCGCGACCATCGCCTTTGGCATGGGCATCGACAAGCCCAACGTTCGCTACGTCATTCACCAGGACCTGCCCAAAAACATCGAAGGCTACTATCAGGAAACCGGTAGAGGCGGGCGCGACGGCCTGCCTTCGGACTGCATCCTTTTCTTCAGCCCAGGCGACGTGGCAAAGCAACTGCAGTTCATTGCCGAAATCAAATATATCAAGGAACGCGATGTAGCCAAAGATCAATTACGACAAATGGTGCACTATGCTGAATCGAAGGAATGCCGTCGCAAGGTATTGCTCGGCTACTTTTCAGAAGAGTGGACAGACGGAAATTGCGGGAACTGCGACAACTGCATGCAGCCAAAGGAATCTTTCGACGGCACACTGCCTGCTCAAAAATTCATGTCCTGCATCTTTCGCGTCGGTCAAGTTAGCAACTTTGGCGTGGGCATTAACCATATCGTCGACATTCTTCTGGGCAGCAAAAACGAGAAGGTTCGAAAGTGGGGTCACGACCGCTTGTCTACCTACAGCATTGGCCAGGAGCATAAGAGAAAGGAGTGGCAGGCTTTTGGCAGAGAGCTTATTCGGGACGGGTACATTGATCAAAACGCTGAAAATTTCGGAACGCTTAGCTTAACTTCCAAAGGACGCCAGGCCTTACGCGATCGCTCGTCCATTGAACTTACAAGACCAAGCGTGATCCCCGAAAAAGCCCCACGCGTAACCGCATCGACTGGAAATATCGATTGTGATGAAACCCTGTTCGCCACGCTGCGTTCGCTTCGCAAAGAAATCGCTGACGAACAAGGCGTTCCCGCCTACATCATTTTTTCCGATGTCTCTCTACGTGAAATGGCAAGAGATTTTCCCGTCAACGAAGACCAACTTTCCGAAATAAGCGGAGTCGGTATCAAAAAATTGGAGGCGTACGGAGAAACCTTCATCGAAGCCATAAAAGAGCACCTGCAAAGCAATCCAGACGTAGAACGATTTGATTAAGGGCGGAAATCCAGTGTAACAGCGGTCTTTTGATTGATTCGGATTCCCAGCCCAGCTTGATTAATCGGCATGTCCAATCGAACCAAGATCGTCTTAATTGGAGCTGGAGGCTGGGGAGATCAGCATGCCCGCATTTTGGATGCCCATCCCGATGTTGAGTTCGCAGCGGTATGCGGACGAACGGAGGCGAAGACAAGGACGCGAGCGGAGAAATATGGCGTTCGCCACTATTTGAATATCGAGAAAATGCTGGAAGCAGAGAAACCCGATCTTGTGCATATCAGCCTTCCGAATACAGATCATTTCGAGCCGACATTAAAGGTCATTAAAGCTGGGTATCCCATTTTTGCCGAAAAGCCGCTCGTATATTCGATGGAAGAAGCGGACACTTTGATTGAAGAGGCTGCCAGACGAAATCTCTGGTTCGGCATTAACTTCAACCATCACTACTCGATTCCCTATCAAAAGGCGTATCAGGCGATCCAGGACGGCAAGCTAGGCCAGCTTTGCCTCGCTACTTGGAAATTCACTGGAGGCAGACCCGGCGACGACGATGACTTCACTGGGCTTATCGCCATGCAGAGCCACGGTTTCAATACACTAGAGCATCTTTGCGGACCCATAAGCTCCGTTATGGCTGAACTCACGGAAATCAAAGGACGAAAACACAATTCCATGTCGATTTCCTTGAGATTCGAAAATGGAGCGATTGGGACTCTAATCGGCTCGAATGACAGCTCCTACAAGTACCCAAATTCTCACTACCAGGAAATTCTAGGCGAGAAAGGTCGCATATGGATCGAAGCCACATCGAAGCGCTACGAATTGAATACGAACGATAGCGAATTGTCTGAGGTTTGGGAGGCTGGTTACTTTAACGACAGCGATCGGCAATTTCGAACGACCTTCGACAAGCATTACGCAGAAGCCTTGAGGGCCTTTCGCGAAGGGAAAGAACCTCCGGTGCGGGCAGACCGAGGACGTCGCGTTTTAAAGCTAGCCATGGCCTGCATCGAATCCTGGAAGACGGGAAGAAGAGTGGAAACGTGATTAGTGGACTAGTTTTGATAGAAGTCGGCCGAGCGAGCTAGATAAGTATCGAGCAACGTTCGCATCTTCTGGAGAACCTCGGCTCCCTTTTTATCAACGCCAGGATCAATAAAGGCTCGATTAACGTATTCGAAGGGATCTTGTTCCCAAAAATACAGTTCCTCAGAATTGTCGTTGTATCGAATATACCGGTACTGAGGAGTACGAATCGTATGATTGCCTTCTTGGTAAGTATGGATAATCGTTTCGTCGAATGCAGCTCCGGGATCCTGCAGCAAAGGAGTCATATCGTGACCATGGACATGCGAAGGTTTTTCCAAGCCGGCTAAGGACACGATTGTTGGATACAGATGTTGAAGACTAACGATGCGGTCGGATCGCAAACCGATAGTAGACTGGGAGATACGCGGGTCGCGCATAATGAGCACGGAATGGTTGGCCCCATCCCACAAGGCATGCTTGCGATAGCGCATTTTGTCTCCGAACTGCCAGCCATGATCGCTCCATAAAACAACAACGGTGTTATCGCTGTATTCACTATTCTCCAACGCGTCAATCAATTGCCCAAGGCATTCATCAGCAAAGGCAACCGTAGCTAGGTAGGCTTGAATCGTGGCTTTCCAAGCTTCTACCCCTCCCCCGAGACCATCGACCATGTTTCCATGGCTAATGATTTGATCGAAAAAATGGTCCAGAAAAACCTCGCCTGCGGCGGGAATGTCTTTGGCGTCTTGCCGAACCCACTCTTCCAACTCAGAGTCGATCGCCATCTCTCTTGTGGGAAAACGCTCGAAAAATTCAGCTGGCGGATGCCAGGGGAGATGAGGCGCGAACAGACCGAGGGCAAGAAAGAAGGGCTGGTCCATAGGAAGTGTGACTGCTTGTACTTCGCCATGTCTATCGGGCATTGCTGCTCGACCATTCTTCAATAGATTGGATATGAAAGCCGTATTGATAAAATCATGCGTCTCTTCCGACCTAAGGTTTGAAGGACCGAACAAGAAGCGATCATAGTTAGGGCTGTACTTCGAGAACGTCCGCTCGAACCCCTCTCCGCGCAGGCCATCCTGCACCTCTATCCAACGATCCCAGGAAAACTTAGTATCCGGCCAGTCGCCACGCTCTTCGTTAATCCTACCCGTATGATAAATCTTGCCTAAGCCCGCGGTGAAATACCCTTGGCTCTTAAGGTACTGCGGGAGCGTCACCACATCTTTGAGTGTGTCGTAACGACGGAAGTGGACATCATGTTCATAGTATCCAGAAATATGAGTCGGCACGCCCGTCATCAAAGCAGTACGGGATGGACCGCAAAGAGGCGAAGGGCAGTAGGCGCGGGTAAACACAGTAGACTGATCAGCCAACCTCTGAAGATTAGGAGTCGCCCGCTTTGCCACTCTTTTGCGCACTCGCTCGTTCGGATAAATCTTGCTCAGGAAATTTCCTTCCTCCTCGGAAAGGAAACTCGTGTAGTGGTTTAGGTCATCAACGGCAACGAAGAGAAAGTTGGGTCGCGATGCGTCGGCAAATGCGAGAAAGGGTAGAAAAACGAAACAAAAAAGGGATGTCCTCATAGGGTGTAGCTGAATTTTTGTACCCTGATATGCGCGCTATTATCGGTTTATCAATACCAAGCGCGTCAATTTCGCCCCAAGTTTCTAGAGTTGCATTTTACCGTTTGCGACAATGAAAGCTTTTCCGCCAACCCGAGGCTCTATTCGACCATCGACCGCTTTAGCCTTCAAGTAAAGCTGGGAAGGTCGACCAAGTTCATAACCTTGTCCCACCGTTACATCAACATTTTCAGTATTCAAAATATTATGCTGCAGCAAATAGGCGGCAAAACAGCCGTTGGCGCTTCCTGTAGCAGGATCCTCTGGTACCCGAGCCCAATCCGCGAATACGCGAACGGCAATATCTTGAGCTTCGGTATATCCCTTCATGCAGTAGACGAGGAGATTAACGTCGCCAGCCTTATCGATAAACGCCCGATAAGGTTCAGGTTGGACCTTGATCTGTTGCAGCGTCTCCAAATCTTGAACACCAACGATCACGGTAGGCAGACCCGTTGAAACCATTTGGATCGGACCTGTTGTCCTTATACGAACTTTATCAATACTCAGCATCGCAGCAAAGTCCACCAGATCGTACTCTTCGCCGAAAACAGGTTCCTTCTGAGTCATCCAGAGAATAGACTGATCCCCGCCCTGAGCCACAAACGCTACGGGAATCGAACCCATCTCTAAATTCAACCCTATCGTATCAACGGGCTCTTGAAGAACTTTCTCCGCGATAACCAAAGCAGTGCCTAGAGTGGGATGGCCAGCAAAGGGTATCTCGTTTACAGGCGTAAAGATGCGGGTATCGTAAGCCCCATTCCGTGGAGTCAGGGAAGTGATGAAAGTCGTCTCCGAAAAATTCATTTCGCGAGCGATGGTCTGCATCTCCTCGCTAGACAGTCGCCCATCATCGAGAAAAACCGCCAACTGATTCCCGCAGAATTTCGCTTCCGCAAACACATCGACAATAAAATACTCTACCTCTTTCATGCGGAGCCGGATATGTATTCACAAATCGGATCGAGCAAGGAAAAGCTCTGTCATAAAATAATCAAGGAGCCTGCTTCACTCATCCACGTCTGGCTGTTGCAAAACGATCAATTTCTGCCATACTTTTTGACTCAGCCCGGTTGTAAGCGTCTCGACTTCGTTCACCGCCGCCGTCACTACGGAGTCTCCAAGTTGCTGCCCATAGAGAGCAGCGACTTTACCCGTCAGCGAGAGCATCTCGCTGCAGTAGTCCAAATAACGAGACAGTTCGAAAACGCTCATCTGATCGACGGGCGAGGATGGAGTCGGGAGGCGAGGTCCCTTTACCCGATGAGGGTCTTTCGTCAACTGATGCAGGTCGATCACATGAGCGATTGATCGCAGCTCTCGCAGAGCGATCAAGGCGCGACGCCGCTTGACTCGCAATTCGATGGTAACGAGAAAGAAAATGGCAATCCCAATGAAAATGAGGTCATTGACGGCCGCCTCGATATAGATGATGAGGTCGTTGAGGGAAAACTCAGTCAACTCCACGTCCATGAGTGAAAAACTGAATACCAAGGCGCTGATGCCTAAAACGATAACAAAGCCTATGGCAAAGCGTAGTCCATATTGAGGCCGACCGATCCACTCGGACTTTGCCTGTGATTCTTTGGCTATCTCATGCAACTCGTCGCAAACTGCCTTGAGTTTGGAAGCAGGGAATCGTTCTTCGATTCGCTTGCCAAGCAGAGCGATGGTGTCGACAACCTTTGTTGAATCTAGGCTCCGATACTTCATTAAGAACCTATCCCAAAACCTATCTTTGATGCTGTAGCGAGCGAATTTCAGGTTTCACGGCTGAAAGAAAGCGAGAGAGTTCACGGAAGGCAGCAAAAAAGCGCGCGTTGAGAATGCCCGACGTTTCGACTGAACGTTTGCCAATCGCCAATTCACCGAGCAAAGAATGGCTGTTTTTATGAAACATTACCCATCGCAAGGGTCCTAATTGTCATGTTCAGCATCCGCCTCGCTTCAATTCTGGTTATTGGATTCGCTCTGCTCCAAGCAAGCTCCAGCGAGGGCAAAAAGAAGAAAGAGACGGAAACCCGCTCCATGGCTCAAGTCATGCTCGAGCAGCTTAACAAGGAGGAACAGGAGGCTTACGACGAATATTCCAGAGCCTTGACCAAGGAAGACGTTGCTAGAGTTCAGACAAGACTTGGGGAAATTGTAAATGCCTACGATCGTCTCATAGCCGCCGCTCCGGATTATGTTCCCGCCTACGTCTCTTACGGGCTAATGCTTAATCGCGTCGGCGAACGCATTGCCAGCAACGCCATGTTTTTAAAGGCAGACCAGCTAGACCCGAATATCGCGGTCGTCAAAAATCAATTGGGCAATTACATGGCGGAGGAAGGAGAGTTCAATGAGGCGCTCGGCTTTTACTTGATGGCAACGGAACTGGCCCCCGAGGAACCTTTGTACCATCATCAGATCGGCAATCTCATGCACGGCTATCGAAAGCTCTTCGTCGCAACGAAAATGTACGACAACAAGAGCATTGATTTGCTAATGCAGGAAAATTTTCGCAAGTCCGTCGAGCGAGCTCCGAAAAGCTGGGAATACCGACTACGCTATGCTCAGAGCTTTTTCGATGTGACGCGTCCGGACTGGGAAGACGCTCTGGAACAATGGCAAATCCTAGTAGAATTAGCCCCCGGCGAATTCGAGAAACAGATGGCTCAATTGTATATGGCCAAAACGCGCTATGAGATGGAGCATCACACCGCTGCCCGCAAGATTCTCAAGAAGATCGATCACCCCAATCTCGATCGATCCAAGCAAGAGCTTATCGAATTATTGGATACGAACTATCCGAAGTAGGAGGAGATTCCGTTTTCAGCATGTCATAGACAGGCCGCTACATTTTACCCTAGTAGCGGAACGCAGATTTTCCTTTCCAAACCAATCGAAAGTGATTTCTTGTTAAGATCGCAAACGAGTTGGTGTGAATTCGAATGTGTGATTGGTTGAGGTACATTTTTGCCAGACCCAAAACGGGCAAATGTTGTTTGAAGGCTCTCTGGATACCAGCATGCCTCTGCGGCCTCGTCTTTATAGGTTTCACTCGAAACTGGCCAAAGATAATGAATCGCAGCCTAAACCAGCATGTAGCCGATGAGCTGGGGATAGTTGGATACGCTTTGTTCGACCTTGCAAGCGCCCTTAACCATTTCACGGAAAAATCGCGCATAAGCAGCATGAACAAGACTCCATTCATTGATTTTCTCAACGACCTTCGAATGAATCGGACACCTCCGTCCACAAAACGGGCCCGCCGTAAAAACGTGATCTTTGTCCAGCTGGAATCTATCGATGCCGTATGCTTGCGAAACACCTTCAACGGAAAGGAAATCACACCCTTCCTGAATAGCCTAATACCAAGGAGCCACTACTTTCTAAACACGCTCGACCACACAGGCGCAGGAAGAACTGTTGACGGAGAACTCATGGCGCTAACCTCTCTCCTTCCGTTGCACAATGACCCCGTGTACATCCGATACGATCTGCAAAGAACGCCTTCTCTGCCTAAAACCCTGAAAAAAGAGGGCTATCATTCGATTTCCATTCATGGGTTTTCAGGCGCCTATTGGAATCGGAGCAACGCGCATGACGCGCTTGGCTTCGACAAGTCTCTATTCATCGACGAACTCGAAGACTCGGAACGAATTGGCTGGGGCATGTCCGATTCTTCGCTCCTGAAACAAGTCGTGGAAATCTATAAGAATGAAACTCATCCCGTATTTATACATTCGATACTGTTGACGAATCATCACCCCTATGGATATGTGAGCGATCGATTTTCATTGCCGACAAATAACATATACGAGGACTACATCGAATCCGTCGGCTACGTAGACCAGTGCGTCGAGAATTTCTTCGAGTCGCTGAAAGAGGAAGACCTGCTGGAGGACACTATAGTGGCCATCTATAGTGACCACGACAGTGGCATAACGCAGGAACTGGTTGATTTTCTAGATCCTGAACACAGACCCGTCTATCTCGATTCCATCCCATTCCTGATCTACGGACTTGATGCCCCGCCGGAAATTCATGAGGGTCCGGCAGGACTGCAAGATTTGCCCGTTATCATTCTCAATGATCTTCGTATCAGCATTCCTCATACTTTTACAGGACAGTCTTTGGAAGCGGTCGAGCAAACGATATCTCCCGTGATAGGCAAGGTGTCCCTCCAGAACGGCGCTCTGAAGGTCGAGCCAGTCGCGATCGATCTGAACGATCTCACCCGAGCATCGATTCTGGATCCACAGACTCTTCAAAAGCCGCTATGAAATTCCGCCAAACAAGCGCTCTATTCCTTTTCATTTCCTGGACAAGTTTCGCATCTGCCCAGCATCGTGAACCAGGACCACCCGATGTCGTCATCGACAGCTACCAGACCCTAAACGACGATCAGTTCCAAGCTCGAATCGACTATTCAGGCATTTCGCTCACAATGAAAGGAGTCGCCATTTTTGACGCGTTAGACGACAGCGTCACCCTTCACCTGGAATACGAATCGACACAGGATCTAGCAGAGGGGGCCAGGCTTTCCTTTCAAACATACGACAAGGACAAGCAACTGCTAAAGAGGGATCATCAAAGAGCGGACTTCAGGCAGAACGGAGAAGGACTCCACGCGGTGTTCGATGCCAAACTGAGTCTGAGAGAACTGGGTCTGGACTCCCGCAGCAGTGATATATATTTACAATTCAACTACGTAAATGAAGGCGAATACTGGTATGATATGAAGTTTCCAGACATTGAGCTGCCGAGCATTTACTTCACTAGCTTTCCAAGGGGCGAGTGCTTCGACCCTATATTTAGCTTCCATCCAATTGTCGCTCCAAGATCAACGAGAGTCTACTCTCCTCTCATTTTCTCGGCCTACAATTCCAAAGAAGGCGTATTCAAACACCGGAACGCAATTCAGGCGGAAATCGAAACGCCGAAACTGCAAAGCCCAAGGCGATCTATTTCCGATAGCCTTTCGCTAGGCTTCAACCGCTATGCGACTCTGACAGCTTTTCGATCTCTAGAGACTGGCAAGTTTAGACTTCGTCAAGGACTGGTATGGGATTATGTCCAGTGGTATGAACTATATCCAAATAATGATTACAAAGACATATACATTGTATCCAATCTCGCCTACTGTGGCCTTGCAGGATTCACCGCTTTTGTAGTTTGGACGTTTTGGAGAGCGGCTGGAAAAACAAGCAACCCATACTCGCGCAAAATTGCCAAAGGGCTCAGCGGATTCGGGGCGGCGCTTTTAATCGCCCATCTGGCAAGCTCCAGCTACATTCTGACTTTCGCCATACTCGTTATCCTTGCTTGGATACAAAATACTAAACTAAATTGGCCAGTCAGGCTCTACTCCACAGCCTTTCTTACGCTATTCGCAATAGAGTGCTATTGGCTGATTCCAGCTGGAGACGGAAGATGGTACGTCGATCAACTGGCTATCTCATTCTTCCTGTACGCAATTGTCCTTTCTCCCCTCGCCCTTGTAAGCCGAAAGAGCTTCGGTCTCACCATTTTGGCATTCCTGACCCTCATTGGCTGCTCCTACTTTCCAGCACTAACCTACTATTCTGACTTTTTCAACGATCTACCTTCGCTTAGGACACTGGGATACATGTCGCAAATCACCCAACTCACAGGCTCGATTTCATCAATTGCCGACGACCACTGGCTGAACCCAATCGCATTTTGTGCATGGTCGTGGAGCTGTCTTCTCATTCGGGAAAATCGATACCGATCAACTGCTGCCAGCACATCAAATTAAGATAGCGGGAGGTCGGATTTTCGGCATGTCACAAACAAACCGTTACATTTTATCCCATTAGCGAAACGTCTAAGACGTTTCGGACATCCTCGACCCTTTAAGCGCCAATCGATTCCCCAAACTCCCGGAAAAACATGAAAAGAATAATGGCGCTGCCAAGCAGCTCGGGAATAACGACTTTCAGGGCTAACGATGTACCCATTAAACTGGCTTGATAGGCAATCATTGCCGCAACAAGTAATGATAACCCAATGACAAAGACACTTGTCATGCTAACCGTAGCCTCGCTCGAATGGCGATGGCTATGTACCTCGGCAAAGTAGTACTTCGAAAGAAGAATGAAGAGAGCCATGGCTATGAAACCTCCCTCTTGAATTTCAGCAACCGAGAGGAACGCGTTGTAGCAGCCGTGCAAAACGACAATGATGCCGAAAGCGTAGAGAAACTCGTTGAAGCCATGCATCCCTTGACGCCAGACGCGACACAAATACAGACCAGCAGCGCCAGTAAGGGTGATGTGAAAAAAGTTGGCCGTCAAAAATCGGGCAGTCGCGCTAAGTCCCGAAGTTCTGTCAAAATAGCTCAAATTCTCTTCCGCGGCAAACCCTAGTCCAACGAAGCTCGCCACAATCAGCATGTCCAACTCATTACGTCTCTTAGCAACGATGGGAGCAAGCGGAAGGAAGAGAAGCAGCTTGCAAAACTCCTCACGCAATCCAACGCCTCCAATGTAATAGGCGAAGACCTGTATCCAATCTCCATTACGTTCGAAGTTAAATATTTCGTCTTGCAGAATTACCAGAAACAACGTCGGAGCAATGCTGATCACGCCAAGAAAGAATCCGGCCAAACAAAGCCCCAATAGCTTAAGGTCGTCTTTCCTCACTTGACCAAGCTGTAGAAGCAAAATGAACCAAACCAATGCGACGACTCCTGCTATCAAGTAAATCTGGAAATCTTTCCCAACGAACTGGGTTGCCGGGATAAGCCTAGCTATTTCCATCCAATCCCGGGAATGGATCGCTATTTGCAAGGAAGCCATTGAGGAGAACGCGCTCTTGTAAAGCGGATCATCTTTGAGCAGCGCCAACTCTTCGAAATCCTCTCGCAGAAGCAAGATGGATATCGCCCTTTCTCTCGCGTATTCGGCATCCGGATGCCTTCCTTCCATCTTAAATCGAAGATAGGCCTCTCCGTATTCATTCTTCGAATATGCTAGCTCAGCTAGAGTCTGATTCGCCCAACGCGTCGGCGGTTCTCTCTGCGCCTCTTCGACAATCCCCTGCAAAGCGGCATCAGAGTCGGTCGCTATAGCCAAGTGGAAACCGTTGAGAAGATTTGCAGGCTGCTCCCCGAATCGCTGGCCTAGTAGCCGTACGAATTCGGCTAACTCCAACTCGCTGAGTCTATTAGACAAGCTGGGGACCAAACTCAGAAATTCATCGAAGGCTATTTGCGGATCCTGTACAGCGTCTTTCAGCAAACTAAAGAGTTCACCGGAATCTGGAGAGAATACTTCGCCATTGAATAAACTGAAGGAGAGTGTCTCGGTTTGGATTCGAGCCAACAGTGAAGGTGACTTGCCAACATTCAGCGCATTTAGCAGGAATCCTACGAGAACTCCAAAAGCGATGATGCCAAGACCGAGCTTCCAGAGAAAAGCTCGGCTACGCGTTTTTCGATAAATCAGGCGCCACCACTGTTCATCCATCAGCCGTTCCCAATCGCATCTTCTCGATAAACGCGTTCGCTTCTTGGATCGAAGCCTCCATTTGCTGTATCAGAATATTCACTTCATCCTGCAAAGCTAGCGAAGTTTTGTTTAAAGCGGCAATGGCCTGGGCATTTAAGTTATGTTTAAGGAAAAGAGTCTGATCGCGGAAGGCGTTAAGCACGGGGTCCATCTTCGAAGCTGCGCGATCCATGGCTCCGATAAGTTGCTCGTAAAGCAGTTCAGTCGATTCAAGTTGCGTCTCGCTCGCCGCTCGCAGGTCTTGGTTGGTGTATTGATCCAGCTCCGACTTCCATTCCTTGAACAAAGCTTTGGCTACGCGACGGATGCTATCGATTCGCTCCTTAACCTCGTTGGCTCGCTGCTCGCTTCGATCAAAGGCTGACTGCAATTTGTCGTAGGTGGTTTTTAGCTCTCCCAAATCTACTTCGGATACAGCAAGGAACTCGTCGAAGGCGCTGGCAAACTGCTCTTTAGCCTCTTCCTGGGCGTCTTTGGCATCCTCCACGCGATCAACCAGAATATCCCGCTTATGCACGCCGAATTGCTCCATCGCCCCATAGTAGGCCGTTTGACATCCGCCAAAAAAAATAACCAGTAAGGAAGATAGACAAACGAGAAAAAGCGAACGCATAGCGCTTCGTGACAAAGGTTTAAGGGCGAGGTTCATTTATAAAAAAGTATCATTGCGCCAAAGCCTGCTTGGTTGAAAGGAGAATTTCCGCAAACCGACAAGCCAACAGCCTGACCGATTTTCGGAACCTCTAAACCATTGACCTGGTATTCAGACCCGCTGATATGTTTCATCGGAATGCATGGCTCGCTGCTAATCGATCTAGCTTGGATAATGGTAGGAGCCGCGGTGGCGGCTTTGATTTGCCAACGTATCAAGCTGCCTCCCCTTCTGGGCTACATCGCGGCGGGCTTTGTTCTGGGACCGCACCTGGGCCTTTGGCACTCGCTGGTCAGTATCGAAAATGCTCAAGGGTTGAGCGAGCTGGGCGTCATCTTTCTCATGTTCTACATCGGCCTGGAGTTCGATTTGGAACGCTTGAAAAAGGTCTTCACTCCCGCGTTTGCCGCTCTGGTATTGCAGACGCTGTTCATGCTCTTCGTCGGCATGCAAGCGAGCTTGTGGCTGGGCCTTTCCACTATGAATGGCTGGTTTCTGGGCGGCTTGCTATCGATCAGCTCTTCCATGGTATCCATAAAGCTGATTCGCGAGAAAGGAGAAATCCATCGTCCCCACGCTCAGACTACAGTAGGCATCCTAGTGCTGGAAGACATTCTCGCCATCTTGCTTCTGAGCATGCTCAACGGAATGGCTCAAAAGGGGGCCCTCGATGTCGAGGCGATCAGTCGATCCTTCTTGATAGTCGGCATGTTCATTGTGGTGGTTTTTCTCGTTGGAAAAATGAGCTCGCCGCGCCTGATAAAGGCCCTGGAAGCCAACGGCACCACCGAAACCATTACCCTTGTAACGCTCGGCCTGATCTTCGCGGTAAGTCTCTTCGGCGAACGCTTCCAGTTCTCCTGGGCGTTGGGTGGCTTTTTGGCGGGAGCCATCCTATCAGGAAGCCGACTAGCCAAACGTATAGAGAACCTCACCGAACCATTGAGGGACATGTTCAGCGCCCTCTTCTTCGTTTCGGTTGGAATGCTCATCGAACCGATGGGAATGGTCAAACATGCCCCGGCCATCTTAACGCTTTCAGCTATCGTTGTCGTTGGGAAGTTCACCTCCTGCTGGCTGGGCATTTTCCTGGCCGGACGACCCGCTCATGAGGCAGGGCGTTCCTCCCTCGTCAAATCGCAAATCGGAGAGTTCAGTTTCGTTATTGTCTCGGTGGGAGCGAAATACGGCGTTATTAGTCCCGACCTCTATGCGATCGCCTCAGGCATAGCGTTTGTTACCATCCTTTTAACCCCAGCGCTCATCAAGAACGAGCAGCGCATTTTGGGAACTATCGAAAGAATGGCCCCCAGCCATGCCAAAGAGTTTTGCGAGCTCTATTCACGCTGGCAGGAAACCGTCCAACTCTCGTTGAATCGCAGCGTCCTTTTGCGGCTTGCTCGTAAGCCCGTCATCAGAATTGGAATACATTTTCTGCTCATAAACGGAATCATCATCGGAGCGGCAGCAATTTCCAGTATTGTGGAGCCGCCGGAAGCGCTTCCTGTCTCCAAATCTGTTTTCCAGCAATGCGTTTTCATTCTCTCCCTCCTCGTCAGCATGCCCTTGCTGGTCGATACCATGCGCAACCTGAATGTTCTTGTACTGCTGTTTTCCGATACCGCGTTTAGTAGTCCTACTTTCAAACAATTTTCTTCCGGACCATATCGATCTGTATTCAATATTTTGATGCTATTGGTACTGCTATTCGTCTACGGAACTGTCTTTCTGGTAGTCGCCGCGCCCTTCTTTCCTTCCGGGACCATATTCCTGGCATTTCTCCTTACCACAGGTCTGGTCGGCTGGATTTTCTGGAAGCGTCTCGTGCGAATGCATCACAACTTGGAGATGACCTTTCTCCAATCCATGAACCAGGAGGCGGAACGAAGGATTTCGGAAAAAATTTCAGCCAATCTTGACAAGCTAAAGACGAGACGCCCCTGGTTGATCAAGGTGGAACCCGTCGTTTTGCACCCCGATTCGCGTTGGGCAGGCAAGACCATAGGCGAGCTTGATTTGAGAAAAGAGAGCGGAACCCAGATAGCGGGCATTGAAAGATCAGGCTTCGAGCTTACCGAAATCGGCCCAAACACGCGTCTGTATCCAAATGATCATATCTTTCTTCTAGGCGAATCAAATCAAATCGCTACCGCTACGGAAATCCTTGAAGCAAGAGTCAGCTCGGCTGAAAGGGATTCGCATGCCTTCCCCTTTCATTTTGATCGCACCATCGTCCCCCCTTTCTGTAAATGGACAGGTATGCCGATTATTGAAACGGGCATAAAAAAAGATTATCACGTAACCATTGTAGGGATACAAAGGGAAGACGAACGTATCATTGGCCCCAGTCCCTACGAAAATGTTCTGGAGGGAGACATGCTTCTCATCATGGGATGCGAGGAAGACGTCGAGCGCTTCAAATCGGAAATGAGCATCCACGCCAAAACGGAAAACTCCTGAAAGGAGCATAAACTACATTTTGAAGATAGTAGCTAGCTGGATACCTCCTTTTCTTCGAGCGAAACGGCGTAGGCTTGGCACTCGTCGAGCACGCGCATGACGTTGCCTCCCCAGAATTTTTCTAGATCCTCTTCCGTGTAGCCGCGGCGCAGCATTTCAACGGTTACCCATACCATTTGGCTGACGTCCATCGCGCCGCTAACGCCGCCTCCGCCATCGAAATCGCCGCTAATGCCAACGTGATCGATGCCCATCACCTCAACCATATGATGTATATGATCGACTACGGCTGGGATCGTGGATAGCGCTTTGGGATACTTTTTCTGGATCTCGATGTAGGCTTCGACGGATTCGATTCTCTCTTCGTCTGTAAGCTCTTTTCCACTACGATATTTTTCAGACCACGCTTTCATCGCTTCAGTGCGAGGCTTATTCTCGGGGACATCCATCATGTAAGCGCTGAACATATTCATCTGGGCTACGCCTCCACGAACGGCGATCTCCTTGAGCAAAGCATCGTTCAAGTTTCGAGGATGCGGGTAGACCGCATAGCTTCCGCTGTGCGAAGCCAAAACGGGCGTCTTCGATAACGCCAGCACGTCCCAAGCCGTCTTGTCGGAAGCGTGTGAAATATCGAGCATCATTCCCAAGCGATTACATTCCTCGACGGCTGCTTGCCCCAAATCCGAAAGTCCCATGTGTAGATTACCGTCCTTATCTGTCGCCGAATCGGCCAGATCGTTGTTCTTCGTATGCGTGATTCCAAAATACCTGACTCCTCGATCATAGTAGTCCTTAAGCAGATCGAGATTCCGGCCAATTGTATAGCCATTTTCGATACCGATGAAAACGACTCGCTTGCCAGACTTGCGAATACGGTAGGCATCCTCGGAGGTAAGAGCAATTTCAGCCAAACCAGTATTCGCTTTAACCGTCGAATGAATCAGATCGGCAATTTCAAATCCCATTTTTATGGCTTTAGAACGTCCAGCGTGGTCGAGTGGACCCTGTCCCACGAAGATCACAAAAAACCCTCCATCAATCCCGCCTTCATTCATTCTTGGAAAATCGATTTGGCTGGCATGGTTCATCCAGCTGTAGCGGCGTTTGATGTCAAATCCTGGACGCTTAAGAACGATCGGCACATCCATGTGCGTGTCCAAAGTTAGATGCTTAGCGTGAATTTTGCGGGCAAGCTTCTCCAGCTTGGCCTTAGACCAATCATCCCGCGGAATACGTTTAGGCTGATTCTCGGCTACAAGGGATCCCGCGATGAACCCGCCCATTCCAAACAAAACAAAAAGCAGTCGCGTAACAGGTTTCATTTATGTGAAATATAGAGGATGAATTTCAAAATCCAATAGCAAAGGTGTCGGGACGCCTAGGATCGCCTGCTCCGTAAAAGACGCCATCCACGAACATAGTCGAATTGGTTGTACCCATTGCCCAGCCTTCCTGGATTTCATAGCCCATCCCTTCGAGCAACCGCTTTGTATCCAGACTGATACCACGCTCCATTCGAAGAATATCAGGCAACCATTGATGGTGTACTCTCGGAGCGGATACGGCCTCGGAAAGATTCATGCCATGCTCAATCACATTTAGGATAACTTGCAGTGACATGGTAATGATCTGGCTGCCGCCTCTACTTCCCGTCAGAAGGAACGGCGTTCCGTCCTTAAGTACTATAGTAGGCGACATGGAACTGAGCATTCGTTTCTCGGCCTCGATAGCGTTGGATTCTCCTCCTATCAAACCATAGGCATTGGGCACACCCACTTTAGCGGAAAAATCGTCCATCTCATTATTCAGAAAAAATCCTAAGCCTTCTGGCATGATTTTGGAGCCGAAGGAAAAATTAATTGTATAAGTATTCGCAACGGCATTGCCAAACTTATCCATTACTGAGAAATGGGTCGTATCCATCCCTTCGTTACTTGGCTTGCCAGGCAGCACCTTCGCACTCGGAGTAGCTTTCTCGAAGTCTAGATTTTTCCGGATTTCCGAAGCATATTCCTTGGAAGTGAGCCACTTGAGAGGTACTGGATGGAAGTCGCTATCGCCCAGATGCTTGGAGCGATCGGCATAGGCATATTTCATGGTCTCTGCCATCAGGTGAATCGTCTCGGCGCTGTTATGCCCTCTTGTCTTGAGATCCAAGGGCTCCAGCACATTAAGAATCTGAACAATATGCGCTCCCCCCGAGCTGGGTGGAGGCATGGAAACAATTTCATACTCCTTGTAGGTACCACGTACCGGCTCCCTAACTACAGGTTTATATTTCTTAAGATCCTCCTTTGTAATGATACCTCCATTGGCTTTCATATCCTCGACCAGAAGGTCAGCTATTTCGCCCTCATAGAAAGCAGACGATCCTTCTTTCGCGATTAAAGAGAGTGTCATAGCCAATTCGGGAAGCTTGAGGATATCGCCCGGCAGCAACGCATTTCCATCTTCATCATAAAAATACTTCATCGCGTGTGGAGCCAGTTGAGACAATCGCTCCTTCCCGGTCTTAAGAGACTGGTAGAGATCTTCACTCAAAGGAAAGCCATCTCTAGCAAGCTTAATGGCCGGCTCCAAAGCATCGGCCAGAGAGATGGTTCCGTATTTTTCCAAAGCCATAGCCAAGCCCGCCACTGTTCCCGGAACGCCTACGGCTAGCCGACTGTAACGCGAAAGCTCTTTATCGACTTCGCCATTGGCATCCAAATACATATCCCGCGTAGCCGCAAGTGGAGCCTTCTCGCGATAGTCGATGGCTACCGTTTCTTTTGTATC
>JANQKI010000173.1 GCA_028281165.1 Opitutaceae bacterium
CTCTTCCGAGAGCGACGACAACATCGAGACCGAGCAATTCATTTCGGGCGACTTGGATCTGCCGGAGCTCTTGCCCCCTCCCTCTCCAGCCCAAGAGGCCCAGGAACAGACACAGCCCCAAGAATCTATCGAGCCTCAGCCTCTAATCCAGCCTGTAGCCTCCGAGCCTTTGAAGCAGGAAATCCCAATCTTCGGCTCCCTTGAGGAAAACGATCCTGATGAAACGGGAGTAGCGGATTACGAATTCGACAAGGTGGAAGCGCCGACAAACATAACCGACCTTTTTAAAGGAGAAGCGGAAGAAGGGGAAAACGAAAGCGAGGAGCAGCCAACAGAACAAGTATCCATGCAACCGATACAGCCGATGACGGCTACGACAGCGCAAGAAGCTCTAGAACCCACCCCGCGTCCGCGTCCACGCCTGCCCAAGGTGGCTCCAGGACCCATTCGCAACAAGGCCCCTGGCGTTTCCAGAACCGGTCGCATTGCGGTCGACGCGAAGTTTAGCGAGTTTGGCGAATACCTGGAGCGCCTGATTGAAGCGATCAGCATTCGTTGGAATACCTTAGCTGATGATGCGGCTGCCAAAGAAAACGACAGCATGGTGCGATTGCGATTTACCTTAACTAAGCACGGCTATATCAAGGACTTGCATTTAGTAGACTCAACCGCGAAGGCGATTGGGATCTATATGTGTCGATCAGCCATCGAAGGCGGCTCGCCCTACGGTCCTTGGTCAGAGGAAATGATAGCCATCTTCGGCGACAGCGAGGAGATCACCTTCGCGTTTTATTATCATTAGGTGTTGGGTGTTAGGTATCGGGTTTTTGGTATTTGGTTTTACGATAGGTTCTAGTTCGGCGGGTTATTGATTCGTCGTGAGAAACGCAATACGTAGTTGTTGTTATCCTTGATGGAGAAGCCTCGCAATCCGTCATGGTCGTCCTCCAATTCTTTATAGAGCTCTATTTCTTTGTCTTTGTATTCCTCGTACAGGGAATCGGGATCGTATGTGTCGATATAGAGATCAAAGCCTACGTATTCATGTCTTGAGCTGCTGGGCATAGGATGTATTTCATCACTGATGTGTTTAAGCATGATGGATACGCTATCTCTTTCTACCATAGCGAAGAAAGGATTCCTCTCAGGTATGAGAATGGATGCCTTGAAGCCGAGTTTGTATTGATAGAAGTCGAGGGACTCTTGAACATTATCCACGATAAGGAAAGGGATTAGCCCTTTTAGCTGATGGGGTTGGTTAGAAGCGTTCATCATTGAAGAATAAGTTGAATCATAGATGTTGGAGTAGAATTTCATCGACTTCTTCCGATCCAAAGCCGAGTTGATTTTGCTGAGGTTTGCAGCCGGCGGCAATCAGAGCTTGAACAATCGAGGGGTAGTCTCCTTGGTCGTTGCCGCAATTCGCAGAACCGTGTAAGGCCCAACCCAATACGCGACTGTCTTCAGGCGGATTGGCTTTTAGCTCTATATCCGCTCCCAGTTCGAGTAGCTTTTGAACCGCTTTCCACTGACCGTGCCAAGAAGCCCAATGCAATGGTGTCGCATCCCAATCTTTTGTACCAATAAAATTGATACTAAAACCGGCTTTAGCCAGCAGTTCGATTATTTTCGGCTGGTTGTTGACTGCTGCGAGGCCAACCGATTTCCTTTGTTCTTCCGTGAGGCGCGAAAGAAGATTTTCATTCGATTTCAGGATAGCAGTCGCTTCATCGTAATTCTCGTTGAAGCAAGCGCTGATAAGAGCGTCGCCCGGATCGAGTTCCTTCTCTTCCGCTCCGTAAAGACGCATGATATTCGCTTGATCGGAAAGGCCAAATTTTATGGCAAGCTGGTAAGGAGTCGCTCCATCCATCCGTCTTAAATTGGAATCGGCTCCGGCCTCTAGTAAAGCCGTGACGATTTCAGTATCTTTCCGTGTCTCGACAGCCAGGTGCAAAGCGGTTTCCCGCTTGTCTTTCATGTTGAGAATGTTTGGATCGACGCCTTGGGCAAGCAGCCAGAGAATAGCTTGGCGAGCGGTCTTCCAACTCCCCGAAAAGGCGTTGAAGCCCATCAGAAAATACAATGGAGAATTTCCATACAGATCGCCACCAGAAGAGAGCTCGGCTCCTGCATCCTTAAGAATTTCCATGCACTCGAGATAATAGTGTTCGCAAGCGTGATAAATTGATTCCTCGTCATTGAGAATAGCCCCAGCCTCGATAAGCAGTTTTGCCACTTCTGGCTGATTGGTTTCTCCAGCGGCTCCATAGAGAGGGCGCAGCTTGGCGTCCGGCCATGGAGGACTGCTCCATGAAGCGTTAGGGTCGGCTCCAGCCTCAAGTAGAATTCTAGCGCATTGCGTTAGGCCTTTCGAAATTTCTACATCGTTAGTACCTAAGCAGGAAAAGCTCACGTAATGAAGAAGTGTCCAGTCATTCCCCCGAGGCCCTCCCTGCAACTTAGCTATCGAGGGATCATCCTGAATAGCGGTTTTCAGAATGTCGTGGTTTCCTAGAACGGAGGTTGTATACAATGAAGCGCCTTTGACTCGCGGTTCATCTTCCAATAGGGCTTTCGCTTGGTCTGGCCTGCCTTGCGTAGCAGCCGTAACGAATGCCACAATCTTTTCATCCAATGTAAGAGTGCGTCGCTCGACTTCGCGTTTCAGTTTTGGCCAGCTGGGAAGGCCGTATTCGCGGGCTATGACGCGTTGAGCGTCTGATATTTTGAAGACGCGGTGTTCTTCTTTGGATACATCGATTCGATGCGTTCGGGAGCTCGTCTCGTTGACGCGTTCAATAGCGGACTCTTCGCCTTGGCGTACGAATCCGAGCAGGTCGCGAGCCTGGGCTTTTAGATGTTCCAAGCTCGGTTTTCGGGGCAGTTTTTTGGTAGGCATAACCTCCAGTCCTTTCTAAGGATTGAGCTC
>JANQKI010000188.1 GCA_028281165.1 Opitutaceae bacterium
GGGCGGCGTACCTCGGTTCAAGGAGGAACCGGATTGTTTATCACTAAACACTGCGAGCAACGCGGCAAACTTGATCTCGCCTGGGAACTGGCCAAATACCTCTACACCAACGAGGAATCGCTAACGGCGCTTTTTGTAGAGTCGAATATCTTGCCGCCTTTCAAAGACATCTGGGACCACCCGGCTTATCATCAGCCCAACCCTTACTACAGTAACCAAAAGCTAGGAGAGTTCCTGGTAAAACTCGCTCCTCAAACGCCTCCAAACCATATCAACGCTTTCTACACTGGAGCGAAACAGCAAATCCAAGGCGTACTAGCCAACGCGGCTCTTTACTATGTGGAGCGAGGGGAAGAGGGCTTTCGTGAATACGTTAGCCAGCAATTGAAAACGCAGACGCAGATTCTGCAAAGGGAGATCGATCACAACGTGTTTCTCAAACGCCCATCTCAAGATTCCTGATACCTTGCCATGGCTTCGAAATACGGAAGACAGCTCACCCCTAATCCTCTTGTCTTTCTCTGGCCGTACTTGATCGTAAGCTCTGTCTTTTTCTTGTATCCGCTTTTCAATGCCTTGTTGTTAGCCTTCCAACAAACAAACGGACCAGTCACCAAAGAATGGATAGGGCTAAAGAATTTCAGCTTCATCCTCACTGATCCCGTTTTCTACAAGGCTTTGAAGAACACGGCGATCTTCGCGTTCTTTTCCATTTTCCTTCAACTGCCCATCTCTCTTGGACTGGCCATGCTGCTCAATGTTGCGAAAAGCAAGGCCAAGGGGCTGTTTCGACTGCTCATCTTTTCGCCACAATTGGTGGGTCCAATCTTTGTCGGCATCATGTTCAGCGTCATGTTCACCAAACGCTACGGTCTGGTGAACAAATTCTTCCAGGAACTTTCCGGCTGGGGTTTGGAAGTCGATTGGCTCTCCAACCCTCACCTCGCCATGCCGGCGCTCGTGCTCATCGCTTTGTGGCTTTATGCGGGATTCAACATGATCTACTTTCTAGCCGCTCTGCAAAACGTCGACGAAAGCCTTAAAGAAGCAGCGGCTATCGACGGAGCTGGCAAGTGGCAGATCTTTTGGCATGTCACGTTGCCAGCTATCAAGCCAGTCACAACGTTCGTAGTGATCATGAGCACAATTGGTTCATTCCAGCTATTCGAACTGCCCTACAATCTGTTTCCCAATCAGAATTTCGGACCAGACAACTCCGGACTAACCATCGTTGGCTATCTTTATATAAAAGCTTTTCGCAATAGCGACTTAGGCCTAGGCGCAGCGGTCGGCTGGATACTCACTTTCATCATCATGGCTATCAGCCTTCTTCAGGTAAGGGCCAGCGGAACGTTAAAGGAGACTTAGAGCATCGTGCCCATTTCTCCACTACATGTTACGCTGATTCTAGGACTTCTGGTCTTCGTCGCTCTCAAACTGTTCACGCAGTCCGGCAGCAAGCTTCCCTCCACCTATCTTCGCTGGGCTATTCTGAGCAGTGTATGCGCGTTGGTGCTGACGCCCTTCGCCTGGCTGATTTGCTCCGCGTTCCGGCACCCAGACGTGTTTAACGACTACACCTTTCTTCCGCCCCTGCAAAAGATGCTGGAAGGCGAAATAACGCTGGGAAATTTTCATCGCTTGCTAACCAATCCACAGCAAACCGTTGCTGGCGAAGTCTATTTTCTGCAATATCTTTTCAATTCCATCTTCCTGGCCTGCGCCACGACCATCGTCCAACTGCTCTTTTGCTCCATGGGCGGATATGCTCTGGCCAAACTGGACTTCGCCGGAAAAAAGCTGCTCATGCTTTTCATGCTAGGAACCATGATGCTCCCAGGCATGATTCTACTGGCCCCTCTCTATGAAATGCTGGTCCGTATCGGATGGATCGATACGTATTGGGGACTTATTATTCCGGGATCCGCTAATGCCTTTGGCATGTTTCTCTTTCGCCAAGCCACCGTTGGCATCCCCAATGATTTGATCGAAGCCGGCCGCATGGACGGCTGCAGCGAATTCAAGATCTACTGGAGCCTTATCATGCCACTCGTACGACCCATGAGCGGCGCCTTTTGCCTGATCTGCTTTCTAGGCTCCTGGAATAATTTTCTAGGACCACAGATCTTCATTCAATCGCCAGAGAAACTAACCATCCCTGTAATCCTTTCACAGTATCTCGATGTGTATAAACAGGAGTACGGCGTTTTTCTAGCGGGAACGCTAATCGCTATCATTCCTCCAGCGATTTTGTTTTTCACCTTACAGAAGGAGTTTATCGCAGGTCTAACGAGTGGCGCGGTGAAAGGTTAGTCGAGTCTAATAAGTCCTATAGGACTTATTAGACTTATAGGACTATTAAAGAAAGCCAATCTACCTTAGGCCAACCGGCGTATCCAAAATTTCCTTAAGCACAATGGCCTTCCGGATGGAATTGGGATCCCGGAGATCTTCTCTTATACTTCGATCCAAGGCAAACGTAAGGTCTCGGCTGTAAACAGGAGAAGCTCTGCTAATGGCAGGCGTATTCGGCGCTTGCTGACGCAGCTCTCGAGCTTTCCTCAGTTCTTCGTCTATCTTACGGCGCTGCTCCTCGTAGAGATTAGCGACCTGCGGCTCGGGCTCGAGATACTCTAGACGAATAGGCGGAGCTTCCTGCGCAACGGGCGACGGGACCGTTTCTCGAGCGCTTCTAGGCTCCTCAGGCCTAAAACCTCGATCAGATTGCTGTTCACGTAAAGATGGAGCAGGAACCTCCTGTTGGGGGGTGGACCTTTGAGCAGGCTTGGATTTCTGCTGCCGCTCGAGAATCTTACGTCGAATTTCCTCCTGGATCTTGCGGGCTCGCTCCAGAGCTTCCGGATCATCTTCTTCTGCCTCCTGAGATTTTCCTCGGCCCTTGAGTGCTCCGAAGAAATAAAGAACGGCAATGATGACCGGAAGGAGCTTAAAAAAGAACTCTACTAGCCCTTCCATGAGTGCCTCGTCTAAATATTAGTCGTTTCGTGTGGTTGTTGGGCCGCCATCACCTTTTGGAGGCTCGGCAATAGAACTTCTCATCTGCGTATCGGAATCGATATTCTTCATCCGGTAGTAGTCCATGATACCCAGATTTCCACTACGGAACGCTTCTGCCATGGCAAGCGGGACTTGAGCTTCAGCCTCGACAACCTTGGCCTGCATCTCCTCTACCTTGGCCTTCATTTCCTGCTCGAGAGCAACCGCAGCCGCGCGACGAATTTCCGCTTGGGCTTGAGCCATGTTTTTATTGGCCTCGGCCTGAGCTTCCTGCAGAGCCGCCCCGACGTTGCTGCCTACATCCACATCGGCAATGTCGATCGAGAGGATTTCGAATGCGGTTCCCTTATCCAAGCCTCTATCCAAAACGACCTTTGAAATGCTGTCCGGACTTTCCAAAACAACCTTGTAAGAGTCGGCAGAACCGATCGTGGTAACGATACCTTCACCAACACGGGCAATAATCGTTTCCTCCTTCGCGCCACCCACGAAGCGATCCAAATTGGTGCGAACCGTTACGCGAGCTTTAGCTTTGACCTGTATCCCGTCTTTGGCGACACCGTCGATGGTACGCTTAGCCCCCTCTTGATGAGGACAATCAATAACTTTGGGATCCACTGAAGTGCGAACCGCTTCTACCACGGATTTCTCGGAGCCTTTGGTGGCCAAGTCGATGGCGCAGGCTCGATCCCAATTGAGATCCAAGCCAGCCTTCTTGGCGGCAATGATCGCTTGCACCGTAGGAATCAGATTTCCTCCAGCCAGAAAGTGGGCTTCCAGTTCGTCAACCGTCAGCTCGATTCCCGCCTTGACGGCTGTTATTCGAGCATCGACGACCAAACCGTAAGGAACGCCACGCAGGCGCATAGCGACCAGATTCGGGATACCGACATAAGCGCCAGCCAACCAAGCCTTCAACCACACGTTGAAGAAGGATAGCAGAATAAAAAATAGAACGAGGCCAACCAGGCCGGCCGCGATGAGCAGAATAGTAGTCAGATTTAACATGGGCGGTTACTTTGATACAATGATTCGAAAATTATCTTTGCCGACGACTTTCATCGTTTCGTTTTTAGAAATAAAGCCAGATCGTGAAGCAGCCTCCACTTTTTTCCCGTCAAGCAATACCGTACCAGTAGGCGATAGAGGCGTGAGCGTGACACATTCCTTTCCGATATCGTCCTCCTCGGCTAGAGGCGGTTGGCTTGTGCCCTCGACGGCCTTTCGCAGGAAGAGTCGCCCACCAAGCTTGGTTTTCGGCAAAACGAGGAACTCGAAAAGCAGAACGGCAACGAGGATCACCAACGCGACGGCTCCCGAAATCCACACTCCCGTAAAACCAAATTCCGAATACGAAACGACTACGCCAGCGATGATGGAAAGAATACCCATAATGCCAATGATGCCTCCGGGAACGAAAACTTCGATGGCTATGAGAGCGACCCCCACCACAAACAAACCGATGATCAAGCTCATCCTTTTACCTCCTCAACCAAATAGCCAAAATTGCCTTTCTCAGTGATCCTAACCCTGTCGCCCTTCACTGCGGAACCAACTTCCATATGAGCTTCGTAACGTTTCCCTCCTATCTCGATTTCTCCACTTGGATAGAGATCGGAGACAACGGTGGCAATGTCGCCTGATTTAGGATCGGAAGAGTGAGAGACGCTGCCGGTGGGAATACCCGCTTCGGCGTCCTGCGTGCTTGATTGTATTGATCGACTCAATACTAATCTATCGAGCACGAAGGAGCGGGGCATGAACTTCAGAAAAGCGAAAAGCAAGAACAGAGCTACGACAGCAGCTCCGAAGAGATTGAGCAGCGGACGCAAGAAAAGGTCCAAGGTGAAGTCGAAATTAGGCGATTCAGCAGGCCAAATATCGGCCATGCCCCACAACAAGCTGCCTACCATGAGCAGTATTCCAGGAACGGCTAATATTAATACGCCGGGCATGAACAATATCTCGATCAAGACTAGAGCTGCGCCTGCAATGAAGATCAGGAGCTCTTCATGACCAGAAAGACCTGCCACGTTGTGACCGAAGAAAACAATGGCGACAAGAAGTATAGCGATTCCGAAATACAAGCCGAAGCCCTGAGTCTGAAATTCCGCGAAAAGAAGCCAACCTGCTATACCCAAAAGAATCGGATTCAAAAGCATCAGCCATTCGGCTAATTTAAGCGACCAGGTTATTTCGTAATCCACGCGATTCACTGAGGTCGATCCGCTAATGTCTTTTATCAAATCCTCAAGCGTTTCGTGAATTCCCGATCCAAGCAACGGCACTGGCGGATCGCCATATTCCTCGTGAGCCTCTTTGGCGGTAAGATTCAATAGCTCGCCTTTCCCTTTGAGCACTTCGTCGCCGATTTTCAATTCGAAATCCGGATCGACCATTGCATTCAAAACGTCCCCACGATAAGGATACTGCTCGGTATAAGCTCGAATCTTAGCCTTCATGTAGGAAATAACCTTCCGCTTCATAGACTCATCGATATCCTGGCCCTGCCCTGTGACAGGCTCTGCGCTTCCCATGATCGCTTTTGGAGCAAAGCGAATTTCCTTGGTCACAGCAGCGATAATCGCTCCGGCAGATGTCGCCTCTTCGTTAATGAAAGTGATGGTCTTGCCTGGGAAACGGTCGAGAGCCTTCATAATCTCCAAGGTGACACCCAGCTCTCCGCCCGGCGTATCCATGTCAAGGATGACAGCATCCGCTCCAATATTGATGGCCTCCTTCAGACCGCCGCGAATCGCGAAAAGGGTGGGTTTACCAATGGCCGATTGAACAGGGATGACATAAATGGATACAGTGTCGCCAACAATCTTCTCGTCGGAGAGAGCCTTATCGATCTGGTCGCTAGCATCATCTAGGGCCTTCTTGACAGCATCGCCTGCTTTATCAGCCAAATCGTCTGTAGACTGCTCGGCAACCATGGCGGCAGGATAAAACGCAAGACACACAAAAATGGCTTGGAAAAGCGCTCTAAGCATTTTCTCCATCAAGGGCTTATCATTTGGGATGGCATTTTAAAAAGCAAGATGTCTATTGCTGCGATTCGAATGGGTAACTGATTCTTATTACCTGCTGTAGGAACTATTAGTTCCAATATCCAAAGCTCGAAAATGGTTCGATATGGATTCAATCTGTAATTCGTTAACCCCTTCATTAGGAATTCGTTTGGCGCTTTCCTCAAAAGACTTTTTGATTTCGCCGTCTCGCAATGGAAGAAGTTGAGTATCTAGATGGCGTCATTCGCCGTTGGCAAATTGGAGGTTCGTCCTTTCTTGCCTGGCCTGAACGCGGCGCTCGACTGATGAATTGGAATATTTCCTACGCGGACGGCACTTTGCGAGATATCATAAGCTGGCCAGAAATCACAGAAGGGTCGCAATTCGTCAAAGCCCGAGGAGGCAATCCCATTCTGTTTCCCTTCTGCGGGCGGACCTTTGACAATGGAATCATCCACTATTGGAAGGATGAATCGGGAACCTCCCGCCCGATGCCCATGCATGGCTTCGCCAGGCAAGGCTCGTTCGAGATTGCCCGCATCGATGCCACAGGCTTCATGGCGCGATTCCAGCCCGATCATAAAGCAAAGCAATCCTATCCGTTTGAATACGATTTCGACGTCGTCTACCGCTTCGAGGAAAAAGCCTTAACCGTAGAACTGCGCCTACGCAATCGAGACAGGCAACCTATTCCCTGGTCCCCAGGTCATCATTTCTACTTCGCTCTGCCGTGGGTAGAGGGAACGAGCCGGCAGCACTACACGGTAAGCATTCCAGCCAACAAGGCCTGTCGACACGCAGCAGACGGCAGTCTTTATCACGTAACTAGTTTCAGAACCGAGGATTCACTAGCTAACCCCGAGCTAATCGACCGAATCCACTACGACCTTAGCGAACCAACTATTTCCTGCGAGTGTTTGGGAGACGACTCGAAAGTGGAGATCGACGTAGGGACTTCAAAGCATCCAGATCCAGGATACGCACTCGTGACCTGGACCGAAGCGGATGATTCGCCCTTCTTCTGCATCGAGCCCTGGATGGGGCCACCAAATAGCCCAGAGCATAAAATTGGTCTTCACATCGTTAACCCTGGCGAAACGGAAGCCTTTTCAGTGACAGTGAGGATATAAATGGCAATGGCCTCTTCCTGTCCGGCATAGCTTTACGTGGAGCCTGCGTGAAGTCATTTATCCGATCCATGGTCTTACGACCATAGCGACAACGTCACCTTATTGACGTTCTTTCGGCGAGAAGCAGTTGAGAATTGGATACATTGTTCCCAATGATTCCATCACGATTTATTGGCCAGAAAAGTCGTCAACATCGCTTCCCATTCCTCTTCAAGCGAACCGTTAAACTCAGGCTTGCCCGCCCGACCGTACCAATAATTGGCATTGGAGAGATCTCCCTCTTTGCGGTGTAGATAAGCATGCACCCAATCGCCATCACTGTTGTGCGCGTTTTGGCAAATCGTGTGAGCGAAATCCCAATCGCCCTTGGCATCATGCCAGAGAGCTTGCAAGGGAAGGCTCAGCGACTGATTGGGACCTTTCTTATGTTTGATTGATTCCTTGAATTCTTCCAGGGTCATAATTGGCTTTTCCTTTATAACGCTGCCTGCAAAGCTTTGATTTTAAGAATGATGTCTGTAAAGAAGAGAGCTACTGCGGATGAATGTTGCCAGAAAATACGCTGGGAGGATCTTGATATGGGTCCTATCCGAGGGCTCATTGCAGCAGCTAGAAATGAGGATCTAGAGGGAACGGGTCTAAAACGAAAGCCTGAATTTCCGGGAGACCACTCGGCCAACCTCGTATCGGAGACAAAAATAGCCAATGTCGTTCTGCGAGCCAGAGAACCTATGGTTCTTTGCGGATTGGAACTAGCGAAAGAGGCGCTCGCGATTTATGATCCCGAAATAGAACTACATGCCTCGGAATCAGACGGAGATCAAATCGAGAAAGAAACAGCCATTGCCACCATTGAGGGTCGCATTCGGAGCATTCTTCAAATTGAGAGGTCACTGCTGAATTTCATGCAAAAGCTAAGTGGCGTGGCTACCACAACCAACGACTACGTAAACGTTCTTGGCGACTCATCGACCCGACTTTTGGATACACGAAAAACCACGCCTGGCTATCGCTACCTGGAAAAATATGCAGTGGCATGCGGCGGTGGATGGAATCATCGCATGGGCCTGTTCGACCGCGTAATGCTCAAAGACAATCATCTAGCCTCGTTTGGCGGTGATCTCGAAACAAGCGCCATTCAAGCCGTAGAGACTTCACGTTCACGTCATCCCGATATGCTGATCGAGATAGAAGTCGATTGTATTGAACAAATCGATATCGCGCTCAAAGCGGAAGCCGACATTGTGCTGCTCGACAACTTCAGTATCGATCAACTCAAAGAAGCTCGCGAGCTGACAAAGGACCGAATCATAACCGAAATCAGCGGCGAAGTGACACTGGAGAATCTAGGCGAAATGAGCCGTCTGGGGCACGATTTCATCTCAACTGGAGCAACGATTCATCACAGCAACTGGATCGACATCGGCCTAGATTGGGAATAATCATCTTCTTCTTCAGATTTTATAAGATTTATAGGTCCTATAGGACATATCACTTCGAACAAGATTGTCGCAGGAGAATTAACCTGGCACAGTTATTCTTCAATTCCTAACACCCAATACCAATCACCCAAATCAACAAAGACGTTCTCATCATCAAAGAGCTTCTCGGAGGCGAAGAAGGGTTTGTATCCGGAAACCGACTCGCGGAACTTCTCGGCATATCGCGGGTGGCGGTTTGGTCGTACATGGAAAAGCTGAAAACGCAGGGTTTCGATTTCGAAGCGGTTCGCAGTAAAGGCTATCGACTCACCCGCCGACCAAACCATCTCAACGAGAGTCTTATCAAAGCCTATCTCCCTCGTTCAGCCACCAGTCTACGCATCATTACCTTTGAGGAAATCGATAGCACAAACTCTGAAGCGGAACGGATCCTAGCCCTGGGAGAAAAAGACCCCTTCGTAATATTCAGTCGCATGCAAACAGAAGGTCGCGGAAGGCTCGGACGTTCTTGGCATAGCCCAGACAACGGCAACCTGTATGCATCATTTGGATTCAGACCCAATGTTTCGCCTTCCCGACTCTCCTCTTTCACGCTTTGGATGGGAGTGAATATTTGCGAATGCGTTAACGCCTTTTGCCAAGTAGCCTGCAGCGTCAAATGGCCCAACGATCTGCAAATCGAGGGCAGGAAAGTGGCCGGTATTTTGACCGAGGCGAGAATGGATGCCGATCAAACCCATGAACTCGTTCTGGGTCTAGGCCTAAACGTCAACGGACAGACCGATGACTGGCCAGAAGACCTTAAACAAACCGCTACCTCCTTGCGGCAGGAAACTGGTCAGGAGAACAACCTCAATCGACTCTGCGCCGCGCTTTGCGGGCGTGTCATGCTGGCTTACGAACAATTTCTCGCGGATAGGCACCGAGCCGAGCTAAAGAATCGCTGGAACCAATTCGATTCGCTGTATGATCAGCAGGTCACTTTGCTGCAAGGAGAAGCCCGTATTTCGGGAGTCGCTAAGGGAATAGACGGTCAAGGGGCACTGGTCTTGGAGAAGCAGGATGGTTCGCATTTCCATGCTAGGGCCGGAGAAGTGACCCTAGAAAAATGAACACATGCCTCGATTGCTCCGTCATAAGATAAATCAAACAAAACCGCGTCTTGGGCATATCTCGTAGTATTTGTTGAAAATGTGGCTCGCCCTTATAACCATTTCGTAGCCACAATGATTTGAATCCCGTTTAATCAGTCATCCAGTTGGTGGAATCTCCGGAATACACAATCGAAGTTGAGAACCTTCACAAGCGTTACGGCAAACTTCAGGCTGTAAACGGCATCTCCTTCAAGGTCGCAAAAGGCGAAATTGTTGGATTCCTCGGACCCAATGGAGCCGGTAAGAGCACGACGATGCGTATCCTAACTGGTTATTCCCAAGCGACTTCCGGAATCGCTCGCATCTGCGGAGTGGCCGTTGCCTGCCATCCTCACGAGATCAAGCGTCGCATCGGCTATATGCCCGAAAACAATCCGCTGCCGCAAGAGCTTCGCGTAAAGGAGTACCTCAAATGGAGGGCCAAGCTGAAGGAAATACCTGCCAAGGAAAGAAAACGAAGGATCGAGCAAGTCCTGCAACGATGCGATCTGGAACGAGCCCAAAACCGGATAATCGGCAAGCTGTCAAAAGGTTTTCGACAAAGAGTAGGCATTGCCGACGCCATTTTGGCCAACCCGGAAGTGATTATCATGGATGAGCCAACTATTGGACTCGATCCCCATCAGGTCATTCTAATCCGCGATCTCATTTCCCGACTTCGAGGCAAAATGAGCGTCATCATTTCCAGCCACATCTTGCCGGAAATCGAGATGTCTTGCGACCAGATCATCATCATCAACCACGGGAAAATCGTTGGCAAAGGCACTCCCGGGGAACTACGTCAGACTTTTATCAATTTCACCACTTACGAATTGGAGATGAACGGGAAGCCAACCGACCTGAGCGAAGCCCTAAAGCAGGTCGCGCCCGACATGAAAATCGAGAACATTGCCGAGCCCGACGACAAGGGTTTTTCGAATGTTGAAATTCGCATTAAGGGCAAACGGGACTACGGCGAAATTCTATTTGATCGGCTGGCGAATAACCCGTCGCTGCGGGTTCGCTCTTTTAAAAGGAAAGAAGCTCCATTGGAAGAAGTGTTTCTCGCCGCCACGCGTAGAAGCTGGGAAACCGTGGAGTCTGACTTGGCTCAGGAATCTCCTGAAAATTCGGATACGCCAAAAGAAGTGGAATCCGAGGAGGAGCGTCCGGTCAAAGTCGTTGGCTAGCGCTGAAAAGGAATATGAGACACTTTTTTACTCTGCTTAGAAATGAGCTTTGGAAACTCCTCATTAATCCAGGCACCTACATCGCCGCCTTTCTCTTCCTGCTCATAATTGGATTTTTCTTTCAAGCGATACTGAACGAGTTCGCCAAAAACCCGCAGGACGAAAGCCCCTCGGTTACTTTCTTCAGGCTCTGGTTCGTTCCCATCTTCTTCATGGTGCCCTTGCTGACCATGAAAAGCATAGCTGAGGAGCGCAATAGCGGCACTATTGAAACGCTCATGACCACCCCCATTACCGCAACCGAGGTCATTCTTTCCAAATTCTTCGCCAGCTACATTTATTATTTGGCTCTATGGCTTTTCACTGGAAGCTTCCATGTCCTGTTCTTCACTTTCGCCCGCGATCCCGATCTTTTCGATCCGTATCCAATTTTTGGGGGCTATCTTTATTTGGCAGTTAGTGGCACCCTCTTTCTCAGCTTGGGGATATTCGCTAGCTCCATGACCCGCAGTCAGCTCATCGCCGGTATCGTCGCCTTTTCCCTGGTATTCGCTTTTATCGTACTAGGCAGCAATTTGAGCGAGATGACGATCATTCTGGAAAACCCGCCGCTATGGGTGGAATCGCTAGTCGAGCACGCCGATGTCATGAAGCACATGCTCGACTTCTCTTCCGGCGTCATCGATACCCGCGCCTTTTTCCTCTTCGGCAGTTGCGCGGCGGCCTTTCTTTTCATGAGTATCCTGATGCTGGAATACCGGGAGGGCGCTTGCTGATGGCAGAGGATCTGGTACAGTCCTACCAGTCGAATCGCTGGATCGATCGTACTCATGCGATTGTGCAATTCGTACTCGTTTTTCTGATACTAGGGGCCGCTAATTACATAGCCATGAATCATTACAAGCGCGTGGACTTGACGGAGAATCGCCAATTCACGCTCTCGGCTGTGACGCTGGCTTATCTGGAAAAGCTCGACCGCCCTGTCGATGTAGTCGTCACTCTCACGGAGGGGTCGAACGACCCGTTCCACAACGAGATGCTGAAGGACATTAAAGCCCTCCTGCGTGAATTCGAGTTCGTAACACGAGACAAAGGCGCCAACCGCGTAAAGGTAGAATACCTTGATGTCTACCAACAAACGCGCCGAGCTCAGGATCTTGGGATTGAGCAAGAGAACATCATCGTATTCCGCTCTGGCTCTACCCCGCCCCGCACGGTTTTTCTTAACGAGCTTTATTCAGGCCGCACAGACGAATCGCGCGAGTTTCTAGGAGAGAATGTATTCATTCGATCGATACTCGAACTATCCGAAGCCGACCATCCCAAGCTATACTTTACCACAGGTCACGGCGAACTGAGTCTAACCGATTTCTCGGCAGGACGAGGAGCCTCGCAGCTTTTCGACGAGCTAGACCTGAATTTCGACATCCGCACTATTGATTTAACCAGCCCTGAACCCATTCCAGATGACGCTGCCATGGTTATTATGGCCGGGCCTCAAACACGCTGCCTGCCTCAAGAACAAGAGGCTTTGAAAACCTATTTGAACAAGAAATCGGGTCGAGTGATGGTTTTGCTGGAACCGGAAGCAGATCATGGACTGGACGATCTGTTTTACGACTGGGGCATTTTAACGGACGACGTGGTGGTTATCGAAAATGATCGGAATCGTAGAACCCAGGGCGGGGATCTGATGATTAAAAGCTATCACGCCGGCCACCACGTTACCAAGGAGCTTGCGAAACACTACCTTCCACTGGTTTCCGATAGAACGCGATCTGTAAGAAAAGACCCCGGAAGGCCGATTGATGATTCGCTCAAGGTAACTGAACTCATGCGGACATCTGAAAACAGCTGGGGAGAGAAGTCGTATCGCGAATCTTATCAGCTCAATGCGTCTCCTCCAAAATTCGACGAAACGGTGGATCTGCGACCACCCATTATGGTTGCCGCCATTGCCGAACGCAACGTCGTTTCTTCCCTTGGCATAAGTATCCCCGGCGGAAAACTGCTGGTTATCGGAACCTCGAATTTCGTATCGAATAACCACATACACTCGCTAGGCAATCTGCCCTTCTTTTTAAACGCCACCAATTATATGGTCGATCGCATGGCCAGTTTGAACATACCCTCTCGCAGGATAGAGAAATCCAAGCTGGACTTAAGCCTGGAGCAGCTTTTGATCTCGCGCCATCTAATTTGGCTCGGACCACCTATGCTGGTCGGATTGATTGGACTGTCAGTCTATCTAGCCCGGCGCAACTAAACCCCATGAGACTCAAAATCACGCTTACCCTCCTCGTCATCCTCTTGGGTCTTTTGGTATACATTTTCTACATAGATCCTTGGAGCGATATGACAGAGGGCCCAGCCGAAAGCTCGAACGTTCTGGGTCCATTGGCGGCCGATATCGATTATCTGCGTATTGTAAAAACAAGTACGAATGACGAAATCGTACTCTCGAAAGACGATAAAAGATGGATGCTGCAAACGCCGCACCAATGGCCAGCCAATGATTTCGCCATCGAGCGCATCCTTTCGCAAATCAGGTTTCTCAAAGAAGAGGTGAGCTTCAAAGTCAGCCAACTGGAGCAAGCTGGCTCGACGCTGCAGGACTACGGGCTCGACCCGCCGGACCTTATTCTGGAGTTCGGGACAGCCGGCACCGGCGACGAACGCTTTACATTGAGCATAGGCAAGGCGACAGCGACCGGAAACAATCTCTATTTGCTTTCAGTCGATGGCGAAGAAATTCAAGTCGTTAATCGCAATCTGCTAGATAGTCTCCTAATCGAAGAGAAGATCCTTCGGGATTCGAAAGTCTTCCAGGCCGGAATATTCGAAGTCGACTCCTGGAATGTTCACATGCGTGACGCTAGCCGAACTCGACTGACCAGGCAAGATGAGGTCTGGGCCTTTGAAACGCCGATCAGCGCTCGAGCCGACTCCACCTCGGTCAGGGCTTTTCTGAACCGCGTCTTGGCTCTGGAAGCAGTCGAGATCCACGAAACGGAAACATCCGATTTGTCCCCCTTCGGACTGCAAAATCCCGTTGCTCGAATCGTAGTGGAAACCGATCAAAGCCGAGAAGCCTTGAACATAGGCGACCTTGTGGATGCAGCGAATCCATTTTTGCGCTACGCCAAACGGGAAGATAGACCCGCCGTCTTCAAAATGAATATCGACTTTTTCGATACGCTGGAAACGGCTCAGACACGGCTGCGCGATCGAAGAATTCTTTCCATCAACCCAATGGCGGCATCGTCAGTCTCATTCCTTCGTGGCGATTCAGTCTACCTGTCGCTGTTGAAACTGGAGAACGGGGAATGGCAAGTCCAGCGACACGACAGCTCGGAGGGATTGGAGAGCTATCCTGGCGACAGTCAAGCGATCAGCGATGCGCTGCAATGGCTTAGCGAGCTTAAAGCCGTTCCGGAAACGGGATTCGTTAACGACGCCCCGGCAGCCATTGAGCTTGAAAGCTATGGATTGAACATTCGCCAATCAGCTATTCGTATCACGGTTCCAAACACGCAAAACAATAATAGCGAGGCCGCAACGCCAACGTCCCAGACAATCCGTATCGGAGACAGTACCAGCAATCGGGAAACCTACATAAAATTAGAGGATCCCAACTTAAAAGATGAGGAAAGCAACTTTGTGTATCAAGTTTACGAAGACGCCTTGTCTCGCATTGGAAATGAAATGCATTTCTATAGAAACCGAAACATCTATCAAGTGCCTTCCGGCATGGCGGTTTCAAGCTTGCAGATAAGGTTGCTGCCCGAAGATGTAGAAATCTTCGCAGCGACCGGCGATGAACTGAAAAACACGCCGGCTGCCGTCATTACAACGTTGCTAAATAATCTAAAGGCCAAAGCATATCGGCCAGGCGGCTATACCTCTGATATTGAAATCCTTGGCAAACGAAGCCCTTGGAAATTCAAGCTGATCATTGAAACTGCGTCCGAAAACGGTCAAAATACGGCGACAGCAATACGCGAGTTCGAGATTTCAGAGCTTACCGGTGGGCCGCTGCTGCTTGGAGCTTCCGAGATTGATGACATGGTCTTCGAGTTCGAACAAACCTTCGTCGATGCCTTTAGCTCGATTGTTTTCGACCGCGCCCAACGAGAACTGCCTGAAAACCCGTTCGTCGAAGACGTGTCTGACTTAACGTCCACGGAAACGGAAAGCGTCGCCGAAAACGAAACTGAGGCCACTCCGACGCCGTAGTAACCGTTTGTTATGGGCGAGGAAATGACGGCAGGAAAGTTCGCCTGGATCGGGGCTCGCCTGTGCTGCAAGGCTATTCTGGATTTTCTCTACACGCTTCTGGTCGTCGTTCTCACCGTCATCACCGTTTTCATCGCCTACATATCGACGCTAGACGAACTCCCCGTCCCTCAATTCATCATCAAAGAGCTAGAGAGCCGACTGACTGCCCAAGGCATGGCTCTCAACATGGATGGTATCCGCCTTCGACCGAACGGTCGCATCATCATTGAATCGCCAGAGATCATTTCCAGGGATTTTGAAGCGCGAGTCGGCGAAGCCGATTTCATTAGCCTCAAGATCGATATGGCCCTCGCATTGGTGGGCCATATCAAAGTCAACGAAGTGAGCATTTCAAATGGCTTGCTGAAGGCTCCACCCGTTCTTTCGCCAACCGGCTTATCGGAAACGATCATAGAGGATGTCGATCTTACTTTGGAACGCGGTCGAGGCCATTGGAATTTGGCTTTCGGCAAACTGATTTTCGGGAATGCCAAGCTCTTTGCTAGCGGAGACCTTGGAGCTGACTTGCTAAAAACAAAACTGGGACAAGAACCCTCAACTCCTCTCAAAGAAAGTATCATCGAAAATCTTCGTCAGATTTGGGAGCTAAAAGATCGGCTAAAACTGGCTTCGCAACCTTTCGCGTCCATTTCTCTGATACATTCGAGAGAGGATGGACAGCAAGCAATCGTTTCCGCGTTTAGCGAGACGCTTCACTTTCAGGAAAGCTGGAAAGCTCGCCAGGTCGCAACGCGCCTGGAGTTCAGAGCGGACTCCAGCCTTGTAGCGAAAGCTCGGATAAAGGAACTGGATTACCAAGACCAATATAGAGCAAGCGACTTAATAGCTGCGACCAGCTGGAGCGAGCTGCCACGACCAGAAAAAGCGTATCCAAAAGATTTGGTTTTCGGAGCGGGAGATGTTTCCATCCGCGAATCGAATATCGGAGCCTTTTTAGCTGAGCTAGGGTGCAACGAAACAAGCCTGATAGACTTGAAGCTGACCACCACGCTAGGCGATCAACCTTGGAAAGGCCGATTTAATGGCGATATTGAGCAACGCGAAGGCATCGCGCAATTTGAAGGTCTAGTCGACGCTGCTGTCATCGATTTGGTCGCTCAAGCCACGGGAAATGATTTTAGCTCGGTATCGATTCCAGAAAAGCCCGCCGAAATCAGTCTTACCGCCGTATTCGATGGATCATTACAACCATCAGAGGCTCAGATCAGCCTAGTATCGGATGTCATCGTTGCCAATGAAGCTCGCTTCGAGAACGCCATCGCCAAAGCTCAAAAGGAAGGAGACGATTTTCTCGTCGAGAATCTATGGCTGCGCAGCGGATCGCAAAACGGCTGGATGTCCATCGCGTTTAATCCTGAAACGAAAAAAAGACGTTTCCTGATAGATGGCTCCTTCAATCCTAAAACGCTGAATGGCTGGTTTCCACCGTGGTGGGACAATTTCTGGGACAACTTCGTTTTCCCTGAACAAGGTTTCCATACCTTGCTCGACACCTCTGCTGTTCTCAAACAGCCAGACGCCTATAAGCTTACCGGGATCTTTGCCGGGGAAAACGTAACCATCCGCGGACACGAGATGGAGGCCATTCGAACCAAGCTGTTCAACAGAATATACTACTTCGATCTCTACGACATGAACGTTAGACGCAAGGAGGGATCGCTCGTCGGCGAAACGCAGATAGCCATGGGCAAGGATCCACGAGACGGCATCGAAAAGCTAGTCGGTCTATGGGTGAACGCGGAATCCACTATCGACCTCGGGATCGGACCGGACGTCATCAGTGAAGTTGGACAAGAAACGGCCGAAATCCTGGAGCCATACCAGTACGAAACCCCTCCCCGCATCAAGGCCTTCGCCTCCAATGTTCGGATACGAGACGACTATCAATACGATATCGACTTGAAAATAGACACCGAGGAGCCGCTGGTTTTCTACGACTTCCCCTTCGAAAGCGTTGAGGCCGACGTGAGTATCGACAATAGCGTCATCACTGTCAGCAATGCCAAAGGCGGCGTTGGCGGTGGCCAGTTTCATGCCGAAGCGACGATCATCGAGGACGATATAGAACTGGAAACCACACTAAAGGGAGCCAATTTCGGCGGAACGCTGGTCGCAGCCGCCAAATATTTCGATGCGAGCGAATCCGATGAGCTTGATGAAGAGCCAATCGACATGGAAGAGCTCGCGGCTTACGACGGCGTCATCAACGCCTCGTTTGATGGCAAAGGCATCGTGGGCGATACCCTCTCCTATACAGGAAAAGGTGAATACAAAATAGATCAGGCCAACTTCGGCCAAATCCAGCTTTTCGGCCTGCTTTCAAAAGCCATGCAAGCCACGCCTTTCCGCTTCACCACCCTGAGGTTTAACGAAGCTTACGGAGCTTTCGAAGCCCGCAAACGCTATGTTCATTTTCCCGACCTTCGGCTGACCGGACCCATGGCTCAAGTTAACAGCGAAGGGAATTACGACCTGGAAGAGGACACCTTGGACTTCAAAGCCAAGCTCTTTCCTTTCCGAAATAGCCAGATGCCCATCGTCCCTTTACTAGCGGTTGTATTGGATCCCGTCTCGCGCTTCATGGAGGTCCGATTGACGGGGACGCTTGAGGAGCCCAAATGGAGATTATTCAGTCCTAGCGATACGAATACAGAACTTCCAGAAGCCGAAAATCCACCTCAGGATTCGCCGGAAAATCCAATATGAATTTCAGGTGATTTTTTGGTGACGTTGGCGTTTCGTAGACAACCCCTTGATAACGAATTTCTTAGCTGTAATTTAGCCATGCCAAGGCAAAATTTTTAGCAAATTTTTTCGTACAAACTCGTTGACGAGCCCATTTTAACCGCAATATCTTGTGGTCCCTTTTTTAAAGACCACTGCATATTGTGGTTAGCAAGAAGTGGATAACTTAAAATAACTTACATTCGCCAGACCTAAGCGTTTGTGTTCCCTTTCCCTCCCTTTCTTTGGAAATCCTCAAGATCAAACCAATAAGAATCACTGTCTAAAATCACTATTTTCGTCCATGGATAAAGCTTACACAGTTGGCAACAAGACCTTCGTACTCGACCAGGAAAAAGCGGAAAAAGCCTTTGCGGAAAAACGCGTCATCAACGGACGCGAATCCATGTGCTTCAACCTCCTCCCGCTTAAATATAACTGGGCCTACGACTTGTACAAAACCATGAAGGCGAATCACTGGGAGCCCGAAGACATCATCATGAATCGGGACATCGAGCAGTGGAAGGACCAGACCGTCGTCAACGAAGTCGAACGCTGGATCATCATGATGGGCATCGGCTATTTCTCAGCTGCCGAAGGCATTGTAGGGGATAATATCATACACGTGATTCGCGAGCTGGTCACCGCTCCGGAGCTTAAATTGGTGCTAGGCCGCCACGCCCACGAAGAGAACGTTCATGCCGACTCTCTGCTCTACATGATCAGCTCGCTAGGCATCAATCCACACGAGTGCGAAGCCATGTTCGAGGACATCGAGACTATTGTTAAGAAGAACGAGTTCGTTACCCGCACTTCGCATCGTCTGCGTCGCGATATGGATATGACCGATACGCGCAACAAGCAGATGCTGGCCAAGAATCTCTTCGTCTTCGGTCAATGTATGGAGGGCACCCAGTTCTACGGCATGTTCGGCATGATCCTCTCCCTCTATCGTCAGAACAAGTTTCGCGGCATCGGCGAGATGTTTCGCTATACCTTGCGCGACGAGTCGAATCACATCGAGCTCCTGCGCAACCTCTTCATGGATCTCGTCGAGGAAAATCCCGACGTGTGGACGGAAGACTTCCAGCAAGAGCTGCGCGAAACGATGGCCGAAGCCATCGGCCTGGAAAAGGAATTCATCGAAGACTGCTTGCCCGTAGACTCCATCGGCCTGCGCAAAGAAGATTTCGTACAATACATAGACTACATTGCTGATCGGCGTCTCGAAGGCTGCGGCCTCGATCCGCTCATCGGCAACGTCCAGAACCCGCTGCCCTGGCTGGCGGAAATGATGGACATCAAGAAGGAGCAAAACTTCTTCGAAGGCCGTGTTACCGAATACCAGAAAGCCTCTTCCCTCGAAATCGAGGACGACGACGACCTCTAATCCCCTGTCGAAACCAATCCCCGTAGCCAAATTATCGCTACACAGAACTATCAACCATAGTCCAAGCTGTCACTGCTGC
>JANQKI010000195.1 GCA_028281165.1 Opitutaceae bacterium
TTGGATGTTTGCAGAGGTTAGAAATTCGGACGGAGTAAATGATCGGCTACTTGGCCGCTGTCTCCAAGATTCTTATATTACGGTATTGAACGTCGGCGAATTCAGCTTGGAAACAGATGCGGCCGGAGCGGCCGGTGGCATTCCAGCCTTTGTTCACTAAGTCGCCGTTTATGTAGACCGTGACCTCGCCGTCATTGGAAATGATACGACAGTGATTCCACTGACCAGGCGCTTTCTCGGAGCCGTCGGTTAGGTTGAGGCGTAGGCGCTTCTTCCAGGATTCTTTCTCTTTATCGTAGATCGGTAGTTGCTCTTTGGTGACGTCGATTGTCTCGCCTATGTAAATGAAGTCCCCTGCGCTTCCATGCTGCATCTGCACTTCGAGACTCTTGGGCCAAACGCTCATGAAGCGCTTCCCGGAACAGAAAAGCAGGCAGCCGCTGTTGCCCGGCTTGGCAGGCCAGCGCCACTCGAATTCGAGCTCGAAGTTGGAGTAAGATCCCTCCGATTGGATGACAGCTTTTGACTTGCCGGCGCCTTCTATATTCAGAACGCCGTCGCTGATCGAGAAGATCGATGCGGCTGGCGAGTCGTCGAGCACGTCGAAGGTCCAGCCGTTGAAGGCCTGGCCGTCGAAGAGCGGTTTCCAAGCGCTATCGGCGAATGAATAAGTGGCTAGAAGCAAGACCGCGAAAAGGGAACAGAGACGTTTTGCCTTCATGGTTTCAGAAACTATGCCAAAACCTATCATGGCGCCAAGTCAGGTTTTGCCATAGGTTCTAGTTTCCCTACTATGATCCACCCCAATGGGAGATCATGTCGAAGTATTTGGAATTTGGATTCTCCAAAGTCTTAAACATAGTCCGGCATGTTGAACCCTTTTGACTTCTTCGTTCTGAAACTGAAAACTGAACGATGAAGCTTTTACTCCCCTATTTTCGCATTGGCAGGTCTCGATCACGCCTTAGCCCAAAGAAAACAGGATTTTCGACCAAAAAATCCGCTGGAAATATCCTTACTGCAGTTTTCTACCTTGGAGTGCCGGCTCCCGAGAGGTCAGCGTAGTCAGGGATTACGTGGGCGTACCACTCATTCCAGGCCGTATCAAGTTTCTCGAGAATGTCTCCGCGTTCCCGAGCAAGGTCAGTCGACTCCGTGGGATCCGACTCCATGTCGAATAGTGACCAGCCTTCGGTCTCGCTCAGGCGGGCGATCTTCCACTTGCCCCAGCGAACGGCGGCGCCCTGCTCGTGCTGGAAGAAAAGCATGCGTTCGGGTTGATCGGCATCTTCGCTTTGCCAGTCAGCCACTAGCGAACGCCCATCGCTCCCTTTAAGATCGTATTCAGAAAATCGATTCGGATAACGGATGCCTGCTATTTCAAGGATCGTGGGCAACACGTCCATCACGTGAGCGCTGCCCTCCACGAATTCTCCGCTACGATCGGTTCCCAAACCAGCTGGCCAATGAACAACGCACGGCGTGTTGCAGCCACCCTCGAAAGATTCCTTCTTCCACCAGCGAAATGGCGTGTTGGCCGCATTCGCCCACGCAGGACCGATGCCCGCCCAGGCAATCTCTCGTCCGACATCCTCAGCCTTTAACTCGCCAGCGTATTTTATAGGCCGTCCGTCTCTCGTCTCAGACGGCCGATCATATCCAGGACGATGAACCTCTTCAGGAGAGGCTCCATTATCGGAAAGTATCATAATCAGCGTATTGTCCAGCTGACCCATTTCACGAAGCGTATCCACAATCCTACCTACGCCCTCATCCAGCATTTCGACCATCGCGGCATGCGTTTCCATCTTTGCCCGATAGGTCGCCCTACTCTCTTCGTCCAGATTTTCCCAGCTTCCCAGTTCGCCTGTATCCAATGGAGGCAAGGTACAGTCTTCGCTAAACAAGCCCAATTCCTTCTGCCTTGTAAATCTGCGATCGCGCAGGGCTTGCCACCCGTCGTCATACATTCCTCGATACGACTTGATTCGTTCCTCTGGCGCATGCAAGGGCCAGTGCGGCGCAGCATGGGCCACGTAGAGGAAAAATGGCTTCTCCTCCGTGCTCATCGATTTGATATAGTCGAGCGAGCGTTCCGTCACAGCTTCGGTGAAGTGGTAATCCTCGGGCACTTCGGTCACCGGTTCCATCCCATCGACTAGAGAAAATGGATCGTAGTAGCTCACCACTCCCCAGATGATGCCGTGGAAACGATCAAAGCCACGCTGGCTCGGATACGTATTCAAAGGGGCGAATTTGTCTTCCCGTTCCTGATTGTTGAGCCAAGCCAGATGGTCTTGCGAGAAAAAGCCTTCATCCGTTCGAGGACGGGCTCGAGACAGGTGCCACTTGCCGGCCATGGCCGTGCTGTAGCCGTTCTCACGGAGGATTTCGGCAATCGTGGGCACACGATCGGAAAGATCGTTTCCGTTCACATGGAGGTTAACCGCATGCGGGTACATGCCCGTCAGCAAAGAAGCTCGAGTCGGGCAGCAACGAGCCGAATTATAAAAGCTTCGGTACCTCAAGCCGTTAGCGGCAAGCCGATCCACATTGGGTGTGCCGATTTCTCCTCCATAGCATCCAAAATCCGAATACCCAAGATCGTCGGCCACGATAAGCACGAAGTTCGGAGAAGCTTTCTTTTCGGAAACGGATTCCGCGGAGAGAGAAGAAAATACACTCATAAGCGCAAGGAGAGGACCAATTCGTATCAGAGTTCTTTTCATCGATTCGTCAAGCGGCGGATCAGAGCGACTTCCTCTTCGCTATAGGCCAAGCCGTCCGTATCGAAAATGTCATGAAACCAGGGATCGGGTTCCTTATCGTAAGGCTCGTTCCAGGAATCCCATGGGTAAATGGTCTGGCTGCGGCCGT
>JANQKI010000215.1 GCA_028281165.1 Opitutaceae bacterium
GTTGACTTGATATTGCGAATTGGCTCCGGGACGGAGAACATTCGAGACTCCTTCAACGGTGTCGTTTCTATCGGTTTGGATCAGGCGAGCCACCTGAGTAAGCGTGGTGCGCTCGTTGTAGGCTACGGATGCCAGGATGCCGAAATTCTCAGTGGGCGTCCAAATAGCAATTCCTGAAAGACGCGGATCGATAGCATCGGGCTCTATGTAGAAACTGCCATCAGCGCTGCCACTAAAAGAAAAGGTCTGGCCCTGTTTTTGAGCATCGAGGGGACGGGGAGTTTCGATATTGATTACACCACCGATTCCTCCTTCATCAAGATTGGCGGTGGGGCTTTTGAATACAGTCACGCCGGAGACCATCTCAGGAGCCACATTGTCTAGGCCGTAGGCGGAACGATTGGCAAGACCACCGTCGCCACCAGAACCGCCGCGGACTCCGCGACCGTTTATTGACGTTATGTTAAATTGTGGCCCGAGCCCGCGAATGGATACAAATTGGCCCTCGCCACCTTGCGAACGACTTATCTGAACACCTGCAATACGCTGTAAAGACTCAGCCAAGTTCTGGTCAGTATAGTCACCAAGGTCAGCTGTCGTGAGTGTATCTACGATAGACACTGTCTCACGTTTGATAGCTTGGGCATCGAGTAGAGACGCTTTGTAGCTGCCCTCGACAACGAAGGTCTGCAGTTCGACGATTTCATCTTCCACCTCAACGTTTTCCTCGGAGGAATTTTGAGCGAAAGTCGTTTGAGCAAGGAGAATGGGTAAACAAAACGCGCAAGATGCTAATGAAAATGCCTTCTTGCGGGAAGTAGGGATGAAATTGTCCAAAGAATCGCAGGATACCTTATGGACAAAGGTAGACAGGAATTTAGGGTGCATTTAGGTTAGGGTTAACGTTGCCGGGGACAAATCCCGTAACCGTCCAGAGAGGACCAGTTGTAGGTTAGTTGATAAGGTAAGTCAGGACTGATAAGAATAAAATGGGGACATGCCTTTGACTTGAGATAGCCTATCATAGAGGGAGGCCATTTCGCAATGTATCAATTGCTTTAGATTTGTACTTTTGCATTTCCAAATGTCAAACAACAGATGTGTCCAGTTGCCGAGGCTAAATAGGAGCAAGTCAACTAGTGGAGATCAAGGGCGGCCTTGAAAAAGGTCCATGCCTTTGTCGGAATTCAGATGGGGCGATCCCCACATGCCGTCGAAAGAGTTTCGAAAAATGATAAGGGTCTGACAATCCTACAGCCTGGCCCACTTCGGCTATACGTAGCGTAGTACTTAAGAGAAGTTCACGAGCCTCTTGCAGTTGACAATCTATAATGTAACTCTTGGGAGACGTTCCTAAATTCTTCCTGAACAGCTTGAGCACATGGGACCGACTGCGACCAATAAGCTTAGCCAATTCGGATACCGTTGGCGAACGCTTAAAACCCTTATCTACATAGTTGAGCATGCGCTTCAATTCCTCGGGGTAATCTTGCGGAGCTTCCATCAGCTTGGAACGCTTGCGGAATAGCTCCTTGACAATGAGATTCCCTAGATACCGACCCTCCATCTCATCCTCTCCATGAGTCTGTATGTACCAGCGGATAGCGTAGTCCAATAGCAACCCAATCGGCTCGTCAGTTTTTATTTTCAGGCGAGTTGTCCCCTCAAATCCGGTCCATACGGCATCGCCGCGATCAGGCGAGTCGAAAGCTACATCAAAGGTCTCATGGGGAATTTTAGGTATCCACTCGGAACCAGGCTTGTAGTTGGGGACCAAGTGAACGTGCCCAGTAAACATAGGATCTTCACTATCGGAAAAATGAGCTATATTTCGATTCCAAGGCAGCACATAAAGATCATGCGGCTGCAATGGGTACGTAATACCATTTATTTCAAAGTAGCCTTGGCCGCTTTTGCACCAATATAGGCGCCGACTTTGCACACAGCTGCTTCTCAGATTCTGGTTAGCCGCAAATTGAAAATAGCCTGCCCGACATACTGCAGGGAAAGATTCTTCGGGAAACGGGACCGATTTAATTTCGTGGGAATCAACTTGATCCATGAGGTTAACCGAATGCATAAGTACATCTACTTCACCACCTGTCCATTGTTTTCAAACCCCGATTGCATTATTATCAAATTCGTCCCTATTCTTACTATTTCGTAATCAGTTAATCTCCTATTGGACGGTCCAAGGCATCAAGTGTTAGGATTCTGGATACGCAGAATCGGTTAGTGCCTATCCTTTAGACAGGTTCATTTATCCAACGCCTAATCCCTTATCGTTAATTCGAATTCCCTAGAAGCAAAGTCGGTATGAGCAAGAAACGCCCGCCAAACATTTTATTCATAATGACTGATCAGCTTCGAGCGGATTGCATAGCAGCCCTAGGCAATGATAAAATCAAAACGCCGCATATTGACAGGCTCGTCTACGAAGGAACCTCCTTTGATCGCTGTTACACTCCAAGCCCCGTTTGCGCCCCGGCTCGTCATTCATTAGCGTGCGGAAAGCCTCCTCATATTACCGGCTGTGTAGAAAACGCTAGCAGCTTGAATCATTTTCCCAGCCTAATGGAGAGACTAGCCGAGGAAGGATACGAGACCCATGGTGTCGGCAAAATGCACTTTTCTTCAGAATTAGGAGACTGGGGATTCAACGGTCGAGATACCTCGGAGGAACTTAAAGGTGATACAGATAACGACGACTACTGGAAATTTCTGGAAGATAAAGGCTTTGGCCATGTTATCGACCCGCACGGCCTGCGCAGCGAATATTATTATTTGCCTCAACCATCTCAACTTCCGGCAGAACTGCACAACAGCCACTGGGTCGCAGACCGGAGTATCGATTTCCTGAACAATCGAAACAGTTCAAAACCCTTTTTTCTTTGGACGAGCTTCATCAAGCCGCATCCGCCTTTCGAAAGTCCAAATCCATGGGGACGGCTCTACCGCATGCATGAAATGGATGAGCCCTTCCTGCCCGAAAATGGACAAGAGCACGGCACTTTCTGGAATAAAATGCAGAATCGCTATAAATATGTCGAAGGCGTGGCAGGAAATCGAAATCTGTCTCGCGCTATCAAGGCGGCCTATTACGGAACGATTTCGTTTATCGATTACAATATAGGCAGAATATTCGAATCACTTGGTAGTGAAATCGACAATACATTGATAGTCTTCACTTCAGACCACGGAGAAATGCTAGGAGACTTTGGTTTCTACGGGAAACGCACCATGCTAAACGCCTCTGTTCGCGTACCCATGATTGCCCGACTGCCAGGCGTTTTTCCCGAAAACCATCGCTGCGAAAAACCAACCACTCTACTCGATCTCTTTCCCACCTTCACGTCGCTAGCCGGCTGCGCCAAAGAGTCTCCAAGCCCGGAGGGCATTAGTCTAGTGGAGTCAGTTGAAGAATCCGTCGAAGACCGATTTGTTTTCAGCCAGTTCTCTAAAGGCAAGCTAGGCCTATACATGGTGGCAGACCAAAACTGGAAGTATATTTACAGCGCGGCTGATCTTAAAGAGTGGTTCTTCGACTTGAATAACGATCCAGATGAATTGATTAACAAAGCTCAGGATCCCTCCTACGCAAAACCTATGCAGCGCCTGAAGCAGGCCTGTATCCAACGTTTTGATTCAGCAGGATATGCTACTCCCATTGAGGATGGCGATTGGCGACAATTTCCCAGAACCGAACCCCCCACTCCAGAAACAGATGATGCGCTGCTGCTCCAGGATCCCAAAGAATTGGAATCGCTGATAGCCGAACTGGGGGCCTATGCTCGCTCGAACGATTTTTTGAAAGACGAACGTTATCAATGGTTGAGTCGCGTTCGCCAAGTCTCGCAATCGGAAGAAGGCAAAATCAGTTCGCAAGACGATCACATCGTGGCTGAATCGAATCTGGGCGCAAAATAGCAAATTATGGCGAGCCTTCGCTCTCCGAACATAGCCTGAACCCAGAAACGAGGCTGAGAAAGGCAACGAAACAGTCGCAGCTGTGTTTCACCTTTCCAGATTATCAAATATTGTGGTGGCATCCTGCGGGCGAGGAGGATAGCAATTGGATTCCCTCATTTCCGTTTTTCAACCCCCCAATCAAGACATGCCCCAAGAAGAAATCAATCGCCGCTCCTGGCTGCAAAGGATGCTTTATGGAACGGGCGCTTTGGTAGGCTTAAGCGCTGCCAGCCCTATAGCGAAAGCCGCTCCGATAAGACCTAAGGACAAAATTAAAGTCACGAAACTAGAGACCTTCGTCTTAAAGAACTCCTGGGTGTTCGTAAAAATTCATACCGACGCCGGTATCACGGGTTGGGGCGAGATGCTCAAGGATGACGCCAAAGCCTGTGCGGCTGGGGCCATGGAAGTCGGCGACTATTTGATTGGCAAGGACCCAAGACCTGTCGTTCACCACTGGCAGGCCATTCATCGAGGAGCTTTCTACCGAGGCGGACCCATCAAGACCGCCATTCAGTCTGGAATCGATCAAGCGCTTTGGGACATCGCGGGCAAATGTTACGACGTACCCGCTTTTAAACTACTGGGAGGCCCTACGCGCGATAAAGCCTTGGTTTACGGCACACCGAACGAAGAGACCGGAGTCAAACACATGAAGGTCAGTAAATGGACAGATCGCAGGGCTCACAAGTACCTCGAGGGCAACAAGTTCATCGAAGAAGCGGTCGAGCGGTTCGCCGCGTTGCGAGCCCGCTATCCTGGCGTCGATATCGCGCTGGATTTTCACGGCGCTGTTCAGCCAACCACAGCCAGCCTTCTGATCAAAGAACTCGAACACCTCAAGCCATGGTTCTACGAGGAGATTGTGCAAGCTCTCAATGTGGATGTCATGGCGAACCTTGCCAAGAAAACGCATATTCCCCTCGCTACAGGAGAACGCATTTTCACCAAATGGGGCTTCCGCGAGATTCTCGAAAAGGGAGCAGCTATGATCCTGCAACCAGATGTCAACTACGCAGGAGGCATTACCGAGCTGCGTCTGATCGCCGGCATGGCCGAAGCCTACTACGCGCCGCTAGCGCCTCACAATCCAAACGGCCCTTGCTCTTTGGCAGCCAGTCTGCAAATAGCCGCTTGTATCCCGAACTTCCTAGTCCAAGAACGGGGCGACCGCGAACACGAGCTTCTGGCAGAACCACTGCCGCCAGTTAAAAATGGATACCGGCCTATACCGGCCGGACCTGGCCTAGGTATCACTATTGACGAAAACAAGCTCATGGACGAAGTGGGCGAACCAAGAGAATACCTTCCGCAATACGACGAAGACGACGGTTCGGTAGTGGATTGGTGATTACAAATCATCTGACTAAATTCGCCAATCTAGGAAACAGCAAGGATTAGAGGTGTAGGTCGAGAGCCGATCAGAGCTATGCGTTTCGGTCGGCATGCTTCGAAAGCTCCACGCGAAAGAGTCGTCACCTAATTGTAACGCGGTTTGCCTTTCAAGTTTGTAAAGAACGGTCTAGCTAGGGATTCGTAAGTCGATCTTATTGCCTAAACGATACTTGTGAATATCGCTCTCGTGACCGAAACCTACCCGCCTGAAGTGAATGGCGTGGCGATGAGTCTTTCTCAGCTAGTAGAGGGACTAAGAGGCAGGCAGCATGAAGTACAGGTGGTTAGGCCACGGCAAAAATCCGAATCGACCGATTTTGTTTTGTCCAGGGAAGAAATCACCGTCCGCGGAGCTCCCATCCCTCGGTATCCCGGGCTTCTCTTTGGCCTCCCTTGCAAAAGACGACTGCTAAAGGCCTGGAAGGACCAAAAACCAGATATCGTCCATATCGCCACGGAAGGGCCTTTGGGACTGTCAGCCATTAACGCGGCCAAGCAACTAGGAGTGCCGTGTACTTCAACTTTCCATACGAATTTCCATTCCTACAGTAAGCACTACAACGCGGCGTTCATGACCTCGACCGTGCTGGCCTACCTGCGGTGGGTACACAATAAAACGGTTTGCAATATGGCCCCGACCGATGAGCTGCGTGAAGAGCTCGCCCAAGCGGGGTTCATCAACATGGCCACTTTGGGAAGAGGAACCAGAACGGATATCTTCAATCCGTTTGCCCGCGATGAATCTCTTCGAAGGGAATGGGGCGCCGACGAAAATACAACCGTGATCCTTCACGTGAGCAGACTGGCAGCGGAAAAAAACTACGAACTGCTGTTTGAAACGTATCGGCAGATCCAGGACAATCATCCAAAGAGCGTTTTTGTGGTGGTAGGCGATGGACCGGAGAAAAGGAAATGGGAAAAACGTTTTCCCCAAGCTCGCTTCACCGGGATGATTTCTTTAAACGAGAGAGCCGACCTAGCCAGGATATACGCTTCCGCCGATCTCTTTCTGTATCCCAGCCTGACAGAAACCTATGGCAACGTTCTGATTGAAGCGATGGCTTGCGGCAACGCCGTGTTGAGCTTCGATTATGCCGCCGCTAAACTCCACATTCGAAACGGAGTTAATGGTTTAACGGTAGCAACCGGGAGTAAGGAGTCATTTATCAAGGAGAGTATAGAAATTGCCAAAGACAAGCCACGTCAGGAATATTTGGGTACAGCAGCAGCTGATTATGCAGCAGAGTATTGCGATTGGACTCCGATTATCGATAGGTTTGAGAACTTTTTAAAAGAGTTTGGACTCGAGCGCCCAGCAAATAGCGGCAAATCAGTTTACCCAGTCGACGGATACGCAACTTCAGGCATATCGAACTAAGTCGACTACCGATTGCCTAAAAGCTGGCCCATATCAGGCAGAACTCTTTCCCGACGACCCGAAGCAACTCGCTTTAGAAAAGGATCTTTTGATGGATCTCCCGGCGTAAGCTCGTCATCAGAAAAATCCTCTTTCTCGTCATCATCGTCGATCGGTTCTGGATCATCGAACAGTCTAGCGATGCGTCGCGGCGATGGATCTAAAATGAGAGAAGGGTTTTTAACCCGTCCCTTTTTCACCATTTCAAAGAAGCACGGGTAATACTGTTTTCGATAGCGATCTATAAAATCGTTTACGACTTTATTGGAAAGGCCATCTCGACGATTCAGTAAAACAACGTCCGAAAAATGGATACAGCAATCGTACCAAACGATAGCTTTCGATGTTCGGGCAACCAATTGACAGTCAACTACTGTGAAAATCCTAGCCAGTTCGTATTCGCTTTCACTAATCCAATTGAAGAAAAACTCTATAAAATCAGCAGGATCGGTTAGGCCATCGGCCAGAAGGAACAGATCGGAATCGGAAGCATCAATCTCAGGCAAAATGAGGCTGTCGTCTTTCCATTCATACGAGAAAGTCGAAACCTTTTGAGAAGCCGACCATTCTGAACCTGATTCTAATTCACGACTGGATTCGAGGACAACAGCTCGATCCCCGTTTTCCAAACCAAATTCAAGGAGATCGTTTAAAATCTCGCGGCGACCGGAGCCAGGCGAACCGAAAATAAGATAAACCAAAGGCGTATCCATCTTGTAAATGCGTTTCTTGCAAAATGATTCCTAAAAGGAAAAAAGCCGGTTCTGAGCATGCTGCCGCATGTAGTGATCTAAAGTGACCAAATTGGCCATAGCTTCGACAATAGGAACGGCTCGAGGCAGAACACAGGGATCGTGTCTGCCACGGGCTGCGAGTTGAGTGTTTTCTCCTTTCGTGTCCACCGTATCCTGAGCTTGGAGAATGGTTGCGGTGGGCTTGAAGGCTACGCGAAAAACGACTTCTTCACCGTTAGTGATTCCTCCTTGAACCCCTCCGGAGCGATTCGTCTTGGTTCTCACTTTTCCATCTTTGTTTTCGAAAGAATCGTTATGTTCGGAACCCTTCAGAGCTGTTCCAGCAAATCCGCTCCCAACTTCAAAGCCCTTTGTGGCAGGCAGGGAAAGCATGGCTTTCGCGAGATCCGCTTCAAAGCGATCAAACACTGGCTCGCCCAATCCGATTGGCAAGTTGCGTATCCGACATTCAATCACACCTCCAACTGAGTCGCCCTCGGAGCGAACTTGCTTGATGAGATCGATCATCTTTTCCGCAGCAGCAGAATCAGGACAGCGTATGGAATTCGCCTCGATGGCATCAATATTGATAGCAACATCGTCGGACATGGAAATACCCTGAACCTGACGAACGTAGGCAAGCGTTTCCACTGAACTGGCGGCAGACAGTATCTTTTTGGCAATAGCTCCAGCCGCAACGCGTCCGATCGTTTCGCGAGCGGACGAGCGCCCTCCCCCTTCCGGATTCCGATGACCATATTTTTCCTGATAAGTAAAGTCAGCATGGGAGGGACGAAACTTGGTCTTCATTTCGTCATACGCGCCTGGGCGCGCGTCTTTATTGAATACGAGCATAGATATCGGAGTGCCCGTCGTTTTTCCCTCGTAAACGCCAGACAGAATCTGCACTTGATCCGCTTCCTTGCGCGGCGTCACAATATCGCTTTGCCCTGGTCGGCGACGATCCAATTCTGGCTGAATGTCGGCCTCGCTTAAAGAAAGGTTAGGCGGACAGCCATCAACAACGACGCCGACGGCGCCACCGTGACTTTCGCCCCAACTGCTGATAGTGAATAGCTTGCCGAAGACATTTGGCATGGCGATCAACTTAGGAGCCCAATTCTCGGAAGCAAGACGAGAGTCGATGCTAAAATTCGAGGATACAGCCCGAGAAGTCTCAGATAACGGGATCGAAACTAGAGGCGCCGCCGTTCTCTATCTGCTGGTTCATGCCAAGAGCGGGGGCGCTTTCCTTGCAGGTTCCTACAGATTTTGCCGGAACGCCAACCACTGTGCAGTGGGCCTTGACGTCCTTGAGAACAACGCTTCCAGCGCCAATCTTCGCGCCTTTGCCAATCGTAATGTTGCCCAAGACTTTGGCTCCAGCTGCGATCAAAACGCCGTCCCGAACTTTTGGATGACGATCGCCTCGCTCCTTGCCCGTTCCACCAAGGGTAACGTTTTGCAGAATGGATACATTATCACCCACCACTGTCGTCTCCCCAACCACTAAGCCTGTACCGTGATCGATCAGAATGCCTTTTCCCAAATGAGCGGCTGGGTGTATGTCCACTCCAAATACATTTGAAATCAGGCTTTGCAGATAAAGAGCCAAAGTACGGCGATCTTCGTACCAAAGGTGATGAGCGAATCGATACGAGGAAAGAGCGTGATAACCTTTGAAAAAAAGAAAGGGAGAGAGATAGCCATTCGCGGCAGGGTCTCGATCCTTAACCGCCTGGAGGTCGATGCGAATATCCTCCCTCAAGTCAGCCTCGGCCTCGAGTATTTCCAAGAAAAGATCCCGCAAGGTGATGCTCGGCAAAATGTCGTCGCTCAACTTGGAAGCCAGGGTGAAGCTAAGAGCAGCATCAAGGGACTTCTGCCCCAATATGGTTTCTTGCAGGAAGGCGCCCAGGAGCTTCTCCTGCTCGGCAGAGGTTTCCGCTTCCTGCCGTAGCGCCTGCCAAATCCCATCCTCTGACTTAGGGTCATTCATAACGTTTCAATTCTGAAAGGACGTTAACGTAGGGAGAGGCCATTATCGCGCCAAACTAAATCTCACGGCTGATGCTAGCTGTCTCCGTCATAATTTAGAGTACCGAAAGAGGAGAAAGAAGACTTTGAATCGCAAACGAATCGGTTACCAGAGCCAACTAGAGTTACGTAAGCATAAGATTGTCAAATAATTGTCAGTCTCATCAAAACCATTGCATTAGCGAAAACATAGCTACAGATACCAAGACTCAACAACTACGGTATATGAAAAAGCTAATCCCACTATTCCTAGTAGGCGTGATTACCGTTTCTTGCTTGGAGGCAGATACGATAGTGACGAAAAACGGCTCTTCGATCTATGGGAAGATCATAGGAATCGAAGGCGGAAAAATGAAGGTCGCGACCGATTTCGCAGGAGAAATCGAAATCGATAAGGCTCAGATCGACCATTTTTCATCCGACGAGCCCATCTTTGTCTCATTCGAGAGTGGAAGTTCTTATGTTGGGAAGGTTACCGGAACGGAGAATGGAGAACTGACCATCGCAACGCAGGACGGAGACCTGAGTACCTCCATAGATAAAGTGAACGAAAGCTGGCAACCAGGTACCGAAAGCCCCGCTGCTAAACGTCAAGCAGCGGAACTTGCAAAGCTTGAAAGAAAATGGAGCTATGAAGCAGCCTTCGATTTGACGGGCAAAAGCGGGAACTCCGACAGCACAGGATTAAGTACCAGCTTTCGAGCGAAACTAACAGGCCCAGACGACACTCTTCAGTTTTACGCGAGGGCGAATTTCGAAGAAACAGACGACGTACGAAGCGCAGATGACTCTAGAGCCGGTGTCGATTACGCGAACAGCCTGAATGACAAATGGAACTGGTATGTGCGAAGCGAGTTCGGTCGAGATGTCATCAAAGATATCGAATTGTACATCAACACGGCAGCCGGTTTTGGCTACACTTTCACCAAAACAGAGCGTCGAGAACTAAACGTCCGAGGCGGTATCGGCTATCGCTTCGAATCCTACGACGACATTCTATTGCCGGACGGTTCTTTCGTTCCACGGGCTGACCTTAGCTCTGCTAGCGCTGACTTCGGGCTTTTCCATCAGGAAAACATGAAGTTGGGCAGACTGGTGAACCGCCTGACCTATACGCCAGCGTTTGACGATTTCGCCAATTTTAGAGCCGTGCACGACAGTAGTCTCGAACTGCCCATGAAGTCGGAAAACTACAGCATCCGACTGGGTTTAAGCAATGAGTACGATAGCGAGGCGGATCTCAGTGACAAAGATGAGCTAGACACCACTTACTACATTCGACTCGTGCTTAACTGGCAATAGGCCAGACAGCTGTTCAAAGGATTCAAGACGCCTGGTCTGGGATAGATTCCCAGGCCTTTTATTTCCTTGCCCCCTTCTTGGGTAGCAAAGAATTCTTATCGTAACAAATGACTGGAAAGGCTTGGCAGCCCGGTCGCGCCAAGGCCGGCTTAGATGCCAAACCAATACTTCGAAACTAATTCCGATCGCTAATGAGGGTCCCTAGAGTGTCCATGAAGGATATCGCCGAGAAAGTCGGCGTTGACCGTTCGACAGTATCCCTGGCTCTAAAAAACGATCCGCGTATTTCGGAAAAGACCAGAGAACGGATACATGAAGCAGCAAAGGAATTGGGGTACCGTCCCGATCCGGCATTCAAGATTCTCGGAGCTCAACGTTGGAAATCTCGAGAAACGACAACAGGTTTCGTCATCGCGTTTATCACGCATCCTGAAAGCAGGAACGATCCAGCCACCCAGCTTTATCGACAGGGAGCTCGACAAAGAGCTGAGGAGCTCGGATTTAGTTTCAGCGATTTTCATGTAGGCGAGTACCCCTCAACTACTCGAGCCAACCAAGTGCTCGTCAACCGAGGCGTTAGTGGACTTCTGTTCGCTCGTCCGACAAAGGAGGAGGAGCTTGAAGGCTACGATTGGAATCAGTTTAGCAGCATCACTCTAGGCGTGGACTATTTTCAGCCTAAAAATCATGCCGTGCAACACAACCAAAGCCAGAATCTACATATGCTATGGGCTGAAGCGGCGCGACGAGGGGCAAAACGAATCGGAATGATTCTGCGTCAAGACCAGGGGTCGTTCGACTATGTGAATACGATTAGCTCTCTGCTTTACGAACAGCAACAAGGCTCGCAGGACGGGATGGCGACTATCCCGACTTTAAAACTATTCAGTAGCCAAGATTACACTACACAAGTCTCGGAAGTCGGAAAATGGACGAAACTTCATGACCCGCAAGTTATCATCGGCTATAGCGATGCAGTCTACGACCTGCTAGCGGAAGCGGAGATAAAATCGCCGAAAGACCTCAGTTTCCTCAGCTTGAAAAAAGGCTACCAAAAAACGGATACAATCGCCGAAGGAAAAGAAATATCGGGCATTGATTTAAATCTGGAAAAGGCCGGTGAAATAGCGACGAGCATGCTCAGCTCTCAAATTCTGCAAAACGAGCGCGACCTGCCCAAAACTCGCCTAACCCATTTAGTGGAGACGAGCTTCGTCGAAGGCGATACTTTCCGAAAAAAATTCCGGTAAAACCCTTTCGTATTCAACTTTCTGTTGCAGATACTTCTTCGAGACCGAAAACGGCATTAACGTAGTTATCGATTTGATACTCCTGCAAATCTTCAGGCTGTTCGCCGAATCCCAGAAAGTAAATGGGCAGTTTCAGTTCTCGATAGATTCCCACTAAAGCCCCGCCTCTACTAGTACCGTCCAGCTTCGTCACCACGAGCCCATCGAGCCCGAACTTCTCGTTAAAAACGCGAGCCTGCTCGATGGAGTTCGACCCCAGGCTTCCATCAACGACAAGCAGACTGTAATGAGGCGCTGACTCATCATTTTTTCCCAACACGCGACGAATCTTGGCCAGCTCATCCATTAGATTGCCTTTGGTATGAAGCCTTCCAGCGGTATCAATGATGAGGGTGTCATGCCCTCGACTCTTGGCGGCCTGCCAAGCATCGAAAGCCACTGCTGCCGCATCGGCTCCGTGCTGACCGGAGACGATATCCAGTTCCAAACGGCTCGACCACTCTTTCAATTGCTCAATGGCTGCGGCGCGAAATGTATCGCACGCCGCCAACAACACGCTGCGTCCATCCTGGCGACAGAGGTTGCCCAGCTTGGCCGCGGTTGTCGTCTTTCCGGAACCGTTTACACCGATGAGGCATATAACGGTAGGATTTTCTCGTTCAAAATTGATAGTCCCCTCCGAGCCTTCAAGAACGCGTTTCAAGACTGTGGCTCCGATCCCAGCTACGTCTTGGCCGCGAAGCTCTCTATCCTTGCGATAGGCTTGAGAGGTCTCTTCGACGATCTCCTCGGTTGTCTCGTACCCAAAATCCGCTACAAAAAGAGCCTCTTCCAGCTCTTCAATCGAATTCGCATCCAGTTTCTGGCGACGAAATATGCCGTGCGTTTTCTCGGCTAAGCCTTTGGCGGACTTTGCTAAGCCTTCCTTGAATTTCCTGAATAGCGATAACATCGAAGCGAACTAGTCCTTATGTTCTTCAAAAGTGAATCACTCCCAACTTGGCGATCGAGAAGGGCGAGAGAGCTCGCCTCTCTGCTTATCGAGAATGCCATTAATAAATCTGCGCGATTCCTGGGAGGAGTACTCTTTGCTAAGATCGATGGCCTCGTTGATGCTCACGACCGGCGGTATGTCCTTGCGAAACAGAAGTTCGTAGAGAGCCATGCGGAGAATCGCTAAATCGATCTTCGCAATGCGTTCGAAATCCCAGTTTTTCGCTAGCTCCTTTATTTTGGAATCAATCGTATCCACATTTTCGATAACACCGAAAATCAATTCTTCGGCGAAACTGTAGAAATCGCGCTCTTCCTCAAGCCCTTCGAAAAACAGTCGCAGCGAATCGCTTAAATCAGCTGGCGGATTAATCGACCAGGCATACAGATATTGCATGCAGGCCACACGACACAAACGACGCTGAGGCTTTTGCTTTTTTTCCTCGCTCATGACGGGCGGTACTTGCGGCGCAGACTGGCCATTTCCAAAGCGCATTGGCCGAATTCCTGGCCTTTATTCATTTCGCCAATACAGCGCTCTTTAACTTGCTCCTCGTCTTTGCCGACGATGATGCCGTTTATAATAGGAACGCCCGTTTCCAAAGCGACCTTCTGTAAACCATAGTTGGATGAATCAGCAACCATCTCATCGTGACGCGTCCTTCCAGCAATCACCACTCCCAAGGCGATGATCGCATCATAGTCGTTGGTCTCGGCCAACAATTGCGCGGCAAGGGGCAGTTCAACCGAGCCCGGAACACGCTCGACGAAGATTTGCTCCTCGGGAACGGACGCTCGAAGAAGAGCTTCCTTCGCCCGCGCAATCAAGCCATCAACGTAGATCTCATTATAACGAGCAGCCACTACGCCGATCCGAAAATCGGATCCATCGATTTGAAGGGTTTTTGGCGTTAGCTGGCTCATTCGAAGAACAAATTTTGCATTCCCTCATTGGAGAAATGATATCCGCAAAGAAGAAAAGAGACTCGGAAATGCTTGCGAAACCGAAAGGTGTAAAGCTCAAACCTTGAAGGCAAAGAGCAGATTTGCTTCACTGTTACAAAGCCTGCTGTTCCACAATCTCCAAACCGTAGCCATCGAGGGCAACCACGTTGCGGCTCTTGTGGGAAAGAAGCCTTATGCGCTTCAATCCGAGAGCGACTAGAATCTGGGCCCCAATACCGTATTCACGTAAACCCATATCGCCTGGCTTGATCGACTTCGACTTTCCAAAGCGACCCAAACGATCCAGGCCACTATTGGGTCGACTGATGTAAATAATGGCTCCCTTTCCCTCTTCGGAGATCCGACGAAAGGCGGAAGACAGCGTTTCGGAGCTATCAGCGCCTTTCATGTGGAAAATATCGGAGAGAACGTTTTCCGCGTGAACGCGAACTAGCGTCGGGCTTTCATCCAAATCGCCTTTTACCAGGGCAAAGTGCTGCAAGCCGTCTAACACGCCTCGAAAAACCTTTAGTGTAAAGCTGCCAAATTCGCTTTCGAATGGACGCTCAAGGACCAGCTCCACCAATTTATCTCGAGTACGACGGTATTCAATGAGAGCGGCGATGGAGATCATCTTTAAGCCGAGTCGTTTCTTAAACTCAAAGAGCTGGGGCACCCTAGCCATCGTTCCGTCTTCATTCAGAATTTCACACACAACGCCGCAGGGAAAAAGACCGGCAAGCGAGGCCAAATCGATGGCGGCCTCCGTATGTCCGGCTCGTTCCAATACCCCACCGTCCTTTGCTTTTAGCGGAAAGATATGACCAGGCTGTACTAGTTCGTCAGGCCTGGTTTCGGGATTCGCAATCAGCTTTATCGTGCGATAGCGATCATAGGCGCTGATGCCCGTGGCTATGCCTTCGGCAGCATCAACAGAGACCGTGAAATCCGTTTTGTGCGATTCCCGATTTTCCTGGACCATGGGACTCAGACCCAACTGCTGCAAATGATGACCCGTGCAGGGAACGCAGATCAAGCCACGGGCTTGCTGGATCATGAGGTTGATCGTCTCCTGGGTCGCCTTGGCTGCCGCGATGATGAGATCGCCCTCGTTCTCGCGATTTTCGTCATCAGTCACAATCACTGGCTTGCCGTCCGCAATATCGCGGATCGCCTCCTCGACTGAATCAAATACGATTTCTTCGGCTACCTCAGACATTAGAAACACACTGAAGCGATTCGAAGGCTCAACACAATCCCAATGCTAGAGTTTTCAGCCGTATTCCCAAAAAGAAAAACAGGGCCAGAAGGCCCTGTTCTTAACAATCCATCTCTAATAATAGGAACAATATCTAACGTTACGGAAAGGTCTGATATGAGATCGTCTACCTAATATTTTCGGCAAATGGCTAAGGAGCTTTAAGTAAATTTGCTCAACTTATGGCTTTTTCGGCAGAAAAAGAGCCTAGAGGAGACTACGTTGCGAAATGCTTCGAGAACCAAAAGACCTCTTAAAGCTATCTATTTATTTGATAACCAACAATTTAAAACCTAGACCTAGATCGTTGTCCAAATGGTTTCGCCGAGCTAAGAACTTCGAAATTTTTTCGGCAAAAAGCATCGCTTCAGGAGACTCTCAGCTCGAAAAAAGCTAAATCAAAGCCGTCCAAAGGCCGGCGATCGACGAACTCGAATCCGAGGCGTTCGTAAAACGAGCGTAGCTTCAAGCGAGAGTAAGCGCAGTCCAACCGGAGGTACGACCTGCCAATTGAGGCCGCGTGGTTGGCCGCCCATTTTACCATTTCGTCGGCAAAGCCTTCGCCGGCAAAAGCGCGCTTCACGGAAAGCTTGTGCAGGTAAAGGGCTTCGCCTGCGTTCGTATTGGGCCAAAATCTTGGATCTTCTTTTTGCAGCGCCATCGTGGCGATAGGCTCATTGGCTTCAAAACCCAAATACAGTTCATCTAAAAAATAAGTCTTGAGTAATTCATTTGAGGATACGCGCCTCTCAGACCAGAGCGGTTTGCCGGTTGCATGCAGCCACTGCACCGCTTCTTGGAGCAAAGCCGAAAACTCAGACAACTCCTCTTCCTCGATTTGACGAACAATCATCGAAGACTACGAAACAAGTCTACAACTCTCGTCGCCTGGAATGGGAACAGCATCGAGTAAGCTTTTCGTGTATTGATGTTGTGGATTCACGATGACATCCGAAGTCGCTCCTTCCTCGACAATGCGACCCTTTCTCATAACAACTGTTCTATCGGAAATTTTCTTAACCACGCTTAAGTCATGAGAGATGAACATGTACGAAAGGTCGTGTCTTTCTTGGAGCTCCATGAGCAAGTCGATTACTTGAGCCTGGATCGTCACATCAAGAGCGCTGACCGCTTCGTCACAAATGATCAACTCCGGTTTCAATGAAAGGGCGCGAGCAATGCAAATACGTTGGCGTTGGCCTCCACTGAACTCATGAGGATAGCGGAACACATGGTCGGCCTCCAGTTGAACTTCTTCTAGGAGACGTACCGCCAAATCTTGTTTAGGTTCCGCATTAAGAAGACCGTGCTCTTCGAGTCCCTCAGTCAGAATATCCAGAATCGTCATACGCGGATTGAGCGAGCTAAAAGGATCCTGGAATATGATTTGAAGATTCCGCCGAAAAGGAAGGAACTCGCCACGGCTCAAATTTATGAGCGAATTTCCACGATAAGTAATCGTCCCGCCAGTAGGCTTCTCTAGGCCTAAAATAGTTCGACCCAGTGTGCTCTTGCCACTTCCCGACTCGCCAACTACGGCCAAGGTTTCACCATGCATGATTTGAAGAGAGAGATCGTCTACGGCTTTTACATGACCAACCGTTCTCGAGAAGATCCCTCTTTTAATGGGAAACCAGGTACGCAGGTTTTCAATTTCGATGATTGGCTGCTTTTCGGATGATTGTCTAGCTCTCGGAGCGTCGGTCAATCGAGGCACTGCGGAAAGGAGCTCTTTGGTGTATTCTTCATTTGGCGACGAGAATAATTGTCGCAATGCTCCCTCCTCGACTTTTCGCGCTTTTTCCATCACCATTACCCTGTCGCAAAGCTGCCAAATGACCCCCATATCGTGGGTTATGAAGACTATAGAGCTCTGCTCGCTTTTTACATTAAGGATAAGCTCGAAAATTTGGCGCTGCGTGGTGACATCCAAGGCCGTGGTAGGCTCATCGGCGATAATGATGGAAGGTTCGAGCATAAGCACTAGAGCGATCATCACACGTTGTCGCATGCCTCCCGAAAACTGGAAGGGATAGGAATGCATCCGCTGCTCTGGTTCAGGGATTCCTACCCTGCCCAGCCATTCAATTCCGCTCTGCCACGCTTCTTCAGTTGTCATTGAATGATGGAGGCGCAATGTCTCGACGATCTGCTTGCCAACCGTCACGAGGGGAGAAAGAGCGGTCATCGGTTCTTGGAAAATGATGCCAATCTCATTGCCTCTGATTTTTTTGAGTTCTTCGATCGGCGCTTGGAGCAGATCACGTCCTTTGTAGTGGGCCGTTCCTGAAACAATCTTACCTATGGGATCAGGAATCAACCTGAGCAAACTCATGCCTGTAACTGATTTCCCACTACCAGACTCTCCGACGATACCCAAAATCTCACCCTTTTTTAGGTCGAATGACAGGTTGTCGACAGCGCGAACTAACGCGTCTTCCGTCTTGAACTCCACAGAAAGCCCTCGCACTTCCAAAATGTTGTCGTTCGGCTGGCTCATGATTCGTATCGACTATTCGTTCTCGGATCAAACGCGGCTCGGATCCCTTCGCCAATAAAAACGCCAAGAAGGATGACGATAATAAGGGCTAAAGTAGGATAAACGACGAGCCACCAGGCGAATCTAAACTCCTGGGCTTGAGAAAGCAGCTCGCCCCAACTAGGGGTTGGAGGCGGCAAGCCAAACCCCAAATAATCCAAGGCGGAGAGAGCGAAAATCGCGCCGACAAGATAGAAGGGGAAGAAAGTCACAACGGGGACGATGGAATTGGGAAAGATATGCCTAGACATCACTTTCCAGGACGAGAGTCCTAAACATTGGGCGGCTTCCACAAATGGCTGAGCTCGGAGTTTCAGGAACTCTCCTCTCATATAATAAGAAATGCCGATCCAATTGAAAACGCCATACACAATCAGCAACAAAAGAAAGCTGCGACCGAAAACGGAACCCATGAAAATCATGATGTAGAGAAATGGCAGCGATTCCCAAATTTCGGTCAGACGCTGCCCGGCTAAATCCAACATGCCTCCCTTATATCCTTGTATCCCTCCTATGACTACACCTAAAGCCATAGTTGTGATCACCAGAACAATGCCAAAGTTTAGCGAGATTCTCAGACCGTATAGAATACGTGAAAGCACGTCTCTACCCGAGCTATCCAGCCCAAAATAATGCTTTCCAACTGGCCGAAAAGGGAAAGCCACTTCCTCTTTGTCAAATTGAACTGAATACGAATTGTTCCCAACCTCCAACTTAAAGGAATCAACAACTTCGCTACCAAACAAATTGGCTGCTTCTAGAACTTGTTGCTTCTGGCTGTCAGAAAGCTGACGCCAAATGGAAGACTGACTAGAAAAAACGGTCCCATTTTCAGCAAGTCTAATACGCTCGAAAGCCGCTCCATCTACGGACTCTCGCAATGTAAGTCTTACTGAAGTCGGAGGACGGCTCCGAGGCCTAAAGGTCGAAAGGCTGAATTTCACAGACATTCCCTCAGAACTGACAATGATTTCTTCCAAAGGAGGCAGTTCGCTCTCATTAGCGAGTCGCTGAGCGATAGCATCGGTCATAGCTTCCGATAGGGTGTACGAATCAGCGAGAAGGAGTCCTCTTAACTGACGTTCGTCGTCAACGCCGAAAAAGGGCTTGGCCCCACTCGACCGAGAAATTCGAAGTTCTTCGTCAACGTTAATCGTACCCACGATTTGCTGACGTCGAAATGAGATATTCACTGTCTGATCCGCTTCTATTTCTTCGGCTGGAACCGTTTCGAAGGGGCCATACGGAATAGGGGCGAAGATCATGAAATTCTTGTCGCTGTTCGCAAACTGCGGCAGCTTGGCGATCGCCTTGTAATCGGGACGCGTGTTTTGATCGCTCCCGGTAAACAGGCTTTCTGGGTAGTAAGCGAAAATAGGAAAATAGTTCTTACCTTCGAAACGCGCATAGAGTGGCTTGTCATTGCTGATCAGTTCTGAAGCGAGACTTATAAAATAGAGCCCTAACAGTATCCATAAAGACCAATACGAACGCTTGATAGCGACGAATCTACGTATTCGTCTTTCAGTGACAGGATTCAGTTTAAACTTGGACATCATTCCATTAATCGCTTCCGAAAGAAATACGCGGATCAATCATTACATAGCAGAAATCGGAAAGAATCCTTCCAAGCAGAGCAACGATGGACGTGAGGGCGAGAATCCCCATAAAAACCATATAGTCTCGGCTGACAATCGCCTCCAAACTCAACAAGCCGATTCCTTGAATACTGAATACACGCTCAATTAGAACGGATCCAGCAAAGAGGATGCTCAAAACGCCTCCGAATCCCGTAGCGATTGGAATAAGGGCGTTGCGAAACGCGTGCTTCCAAACCGCCATTTTCATGGTCCCGCCACGAGCGACTACCGTACGTACGTAGTCCTGGCTGATCTGCTCCATGAGCGAGTTCTTCATCAACATGGTTAGAACGGCAAAGTTGCCAATCACGTAGCAAAGAAGCGGAAGAAACATGTGCATAAACTGATCGGCAACCTTCTCAAAAAAGCCCAGTTCTTCCCAGTTCTCGGAACGAAATCCGCCAATCGGGAAAATATCCCAGAAGGCGTCAATGGTTCCGCTGAAAAACATTTTCAACAGCATGCCGAAAGCGAAAGCAGGTATCGAGTATCCAATAAAAACTAACACGCTCGAGCCAAGATCGAAGAGCCCTCCATTCCGTAAAGCCTTGGCAATGCCAAGCGGGATACAAACTATATAGGTAAGGATAAAACCAGTAATCCCAAAGGTAAGAGAAACGGGGAACCGTTCGAATATCAGTTCTCCAACCGTTTTATGGGTGTAGAGGTACGAGTTTACACTCATGCCAATCTTATTGATTACCAACCAGTCCCAATAACGTTTGAGAATTGGCTTATCGAATCCAAAATGCTCGATTAAGGCCTGCCGCTGAGCCTCGGAGATTTCTTCAGAGATCATCTCCCCATCGCCCGAGCCGCCTTTCATCTTGAGCAAAGCCTGCTCGACCGGCCCTCCTGGCACAAACTGGCAAAGCAAGAAGGAAGCTAAAGTGATCCCTATGAAGGTCGGGATAGTTAGAAGTAATCTGCGGACAAAATAGACGGCCTTGCTCGACATGTGGGAGACTAGTCGGAATCAGTTCTGGAACATTTCTTCCCAGCGAATGACATCCGGTTTGTCTGGCAAGGCTTCATCGTTCTCCATCGCCAACTCCAGATCGGCCTCTTGGTCGGGATCAATCCACCAATAAACATTGGCCGCCTCATGATCAGAGTATTTATCTAAAACGGAATCGGGCGTACCGAACTTGTTCCAATAGAGCATCCGAGTGAAATCGACCATCCATATCAGGACATAGGGAGCATCTGACTGGATGAGCTTATCGATCTTGCGGAGGACCTTGTTGCGTTCATTGACATCAAACAAGGAGCGTTGACTATCGATAAGGGCATCGACTTCCGGATTCTTGTAGCCCGTATAATTGTTACTCGACTTTCTATCGGCTTGCTTTGAGCCCCACATGCCTTCGGGATCCCTGAAGATACCAGCCCCCCAAGCGGCAAGCGTCATTTCGAAATTGAATTCATCGAGGTCTTTTGTCCAGGCAGCCCAGTCCTTTTCCTCTATTTTCATCTCAATGCCGACATCTTTGAGGGCTTCCTTGTAGATCACCAAATACTTGTTGAAGGTAGGAGATCGACCTAGAAAAGTGAATACGAAAGGCTTGCCATCCTTTTCGAGGATTCCCGTTTCCGGATTCGCAACCCATCCCGCTTCGGCCAGCAATTTTCGAGCCGTATCCGGCTCGTATTCATATTGCGGATTCGTATTGGGATGCTCGTCGTCGTACAAATCAGTGTAAAACGAATTGAGCATAAAATACTCGTTGAAAAGCATGGTTTCATTGATACGACGACGGTCGAGAAGATGAGCCATGGCCTTTCGAACACGGACATCGTTGAAAGGCTCCTCACGCATGTTCATGGGGAAACCCTGAAAAGCAATAGGCTCCTTGTTGTACACGCGCTGCTTGATTATCCAGTTGTTGTCGAAGGCCTTGCCCTTCGCGTCGTTGTTCCAAATCGTAGGAAGCGCCCGGGGAAAGATATCGACTTCACCTTTCCGAAAGGCCTCCCAGGTTAAATCGCGCGATTGAAAGAAACGATATTCCATGGTTTCGAAGTTATACTTTCCCTGGTAGCGCTTCGTATCGGCCAGCCACCAGTCGTCTCGTCTTTGAACGCGAAGGTAGACGCCTTCCTTATTTTCAACAATTTTGTACAGACCTGACACTACGGGAAACTCGAAATCGACATCGTTGAACTCCTTATCCTCGAAATAATGCTTGGGCAAAATGGTAAATGAAGCCACCACGAGAAAGTTTCGCCAATGCAGCTCCTTAGCGGTTAGCTCAAAAGTGTATTCATCAATAATGACAGGTTCTTCGAACTTCTCCATCGCTACACGATGAACGCCCGCAAGATTCTTCGGATCTAGAATCGCATTCCATGTCCACTGAAAATCTGCGCTTGTAATGGGTTTTCCATCACTCCAACTCGCGTCGGGATCAAGGTGAACCGTGAAGGACAATTGATCGTCAGATATTTCGACTTTCTTGGCCAACTTCGGCTGCCACTGCAGAGTCATCTGATCAATATCAAGAAGATCAGCAAAAATCTGATTGAACAGTGTGATAGACTGAACCGTGTAGTTCGTATACATATTAAAACTACTGGGATAAGGACCCATAGCGATTGTCATCTTGCCTCCCACAACTGCATCAGGGCTAGCGATTGGGTCGTAATCATCTACCCAATCCTCGACCGGAATTACTTGGCCAGCGTTAGCTAAGGATAAAAACAAAAAAACCTGACTGGCTATAAGAGCGAGGGTCAGGCGTTTCGTATTAAAAGCGGATGGAAAATCTGATTCGATCATGGTGAAAAGCGTTTAATGGCAAAGGATAATATTGAATTCTGGCGCTATTAGGATGGGACAGACATTTTGGATCCGCTCAGAGTTCCTCGGTAGAATTCGCAGCAGACTATAGAACGTTCATTGTAAACAACAAGCGGATTGCATACCGGTTTCAGATTATTGCACTGCCTTGTGAATCCGCCTAACGATCATCTTTCATCCCATGTACTCCAAATTCGCCAAGTGGTACGATCTTCATTACTGTTCGCTCAAGGATTACGAAGCAGAGGCCGAACGGATTGACTACATCTTGGGCAAATTTGATCCAAAACCACGCTCAATACTCGACGTGGCCTGTGGAACAGGCGAGCACGCCAGTATTCTGGCTAAAAAATATGGCTACGAAGTGGACGGAATCGACCTCGAGCTAGACCTAATAGAAATAGCATCAGCAAAATGCCCAAAGGGAGAATTTACCGTTGCGGATATGCGGAGCTTTTCTCTGCCCAGACAATACGACGCGGCATTGTGTCTTTTCAGTTCAATAGCCTACAGCGAAACATCCGAAGGGCTTTTAGCAACGCTGACTCAAATCGCGAAGCACTTGAAAATCGGTGGATGGCTCATAATTGAACCTTGGGTCGAGCCTGCAGATTGGAAAACGGGGATCGTCGACGCATCCGAGAGCTTTGACGAGGATACCCAAACTAAAGTGCTGCAAGCGAGAGAAGGCAGGACTGAGCGAAGAGTATCTATTCTAAACATCGATTATCATATCGAGTCTCCTGAGGGCGATTTTCACTTCGCCGAAACGCACCGCCTAGGCCTTTTTACGAGAAGGCAAATCGAAAAGACCATGAAGGAAACGGGCTTCCAGCCCAAATATGTCCCCAAGGGAGTCCTGGAAGCTCCATTGTACTTGGGTCGCTACTTGCCATAGACTTTTTTCATGGAGAGTCGAAATCCTTAAGCTTCTGATTTAGAAGGCCTAGTAAAAGATAAAGCCCGACCTAAAAGGCCGGGCTTCTCCCAAACAACATAAAGAAAGTGTAGTCAGCTAAACGGAATTACTAGCCAATAACTTTAATAAAAATAAGTGTTTTCCACACTATTGAACTGGTGAATTATGCAAGCCTACCTTATATACGCCATAAAAGGAAGAAGGCTTTTTATCACGTTTTTACATAAGTGGACACTGAGATGCTACCTGAGCAATCAAGCAGCCAGCCTTACTGTAGAGCAGTTAGGCTGTCGGCTAGGAAGACTTGTCGGCCAATCGCTCAGCGATATCACCTTCAAAATTGATTGTGCGTGTGGGGAATGCTATCGAGGAGCCTCGGGCTTGGATCGCATTCATAATTTTTAGGTTCACCCGCTGCCGAACATCCATGTGCTCGAGCCATTTCGTGGTAGTCGTAAAGTAGTAGACCAGGATATCAAGCGAGCTCTCTCCGAAACCGGTAAAGTTGACTAGGATGAAATCTTGCTGAACGCCCTCGTCATCACGCAACAGCTGACGAATGTCTTCCACAATTTGCTGCATTACGTCAGGTGGAGTGCTGTAGTTGACACCTACATACTGCTTTACCCGGCGCTTCGGCATCTTGCTCCAATTTTCGATAAGTTCGTTTGCCAGGACTTTGTTGGGAATACTGAGCAGCGATTTACTCCAGGTGCGAACCTTGGTCGAACGAAGTCCAATCTCCTCCACATCGCCATCCACCTTGTTGCCCACTTGTATCCAATCGCCCACTTTGAAGGGGCGGTCGGCCACCAAAGAAACCGAACCGAAAAGATTTCCTAGCGATTCTTGAGCAGCCAAAGCCACTGCCAGACCGCCAATACCCAAACCAGCTAACAAAGAACCTACCGAGTATCCCAGGTTTTGAATCACCAGAATAATCGCGATGATAATGAGGAAGGTACGAGCAGCCTTTTTGATCAGAGGAATGAAGTGATAAACCCCCATGTCTCGATCACGAGCCACATCGACCATGGCTTCTGCCAGCACATCGACGACACGGAGGATTCCCCAAAAAACGATCGTCATGGTCGAAGCTTGGAAGAGTTTCAGAATGAAGCTGTCGACAGACGGATCGAAACTGAGCACGCTGAAAGCAAGAAAGAATCCGATGATCAGAACCAGCCAACCGAAAGGGCCTTGCACGGCTGGGATCATGTTGTCGTCGAATTTCCAGGCAGTCTTTTTGGCGAGGCGATACAGCCAATTGGCAAAGACCATGGTCACGACTTTCCTGGCCACAAAGGCTAGAAAAAGGATAACAAAGCTTACGATGATCCTCGTGGACGTGTTCTCTCCAACGTCGATACTCAGAGAACGAGCCACCTCCTTCATAGCCGATCTTGTATCCTGGATCAGCGAGGTTGATTCCTGCGAATCGGGAATAGGCGCCGACTCAGCCTCAGGAGTAACCTCGGCCTCCTGACCCCAAATCATCGAGCTTGAAAATAAGGTGATGAAAACGCAGAGGATTCTAAGTTTATTCATACTATTCTTCGATGAAGAGGGATCAAAAGTAGCAGCAGCGACCTTGGCAAACTTTCGTGAGCCTTACATTCGCAAAACGCAAAAGAAAAGCCGGCCCCTTTACGGAACCGGCTTCCTCCTTCTCTCCCCACAGATCAGCTTACTTCACGCTGATCTTGCGAGGCTTCTTATCCTCTACCTTGGGTAAAGTGATGCGTAGAACGCCGTCTTCGACTTCGGCTTCGATGCCTCCATCGTTGACCGAATCGCCAATGGCTAGTCTGAGACGGTAAGCTACTTCACTGTAACTGTTGTCAATGGACTTCCAGTCTTCAGGCGCTTTCCACGAACGATTGCCGACAACCTCGAGGACTCCGTCTTCAAGCGTTATCTCAAGACCGCTCTTAGCCACTCCAGGAACATCCACTTCGATACTGTAGGCGTTTTCTGTATCCAGTATCTGGTAGCGCGGCCGAAAATATCGAGTTTGAGTCTTGGCTGGCTTCTTATCGGCCACTTCGTTGGAAGCGGGCTCTTTGCTTAAAATGTTCAGTAAGGTCATTTTTTTCGATCTCCTTGTGATTTAAATGCTCGGTTATTTGATAGCTATGCGACGCGGCTTGGCTTTTTCCGCCTTTGGAATGTTCACGGCCAAAATGCCGTCTTCGTAGCTAGCGGAAGCATCCGCTTCATTGACGCCATCCGGCAGACTTAGACTCTGCCTGTAGGAATAGCTCGCTTCAGACTTTTCCTTTTTGCTCCGCGTTTTCCTTTCCGCGCTTAGGCTGAGCGTTCCATCTTTGATTTCCAGCTCGATATCTTTTGCTTTCAGTCCTGGCAGTTCGAAGCGAGCCACATAAGCATCGTCATTTTCATACCAGCTTGAAACAGGCGATCGATCTGAGTCGAAGGTCAAAGAGCTGCCGTTGCTTTCAAACAACGACGGCCATGAGCCGAACAGTTTTTCGAACTCCCTTTCAATTTCTCTGAAGGGATCGCCAGAAAACGAAACGAGTCCGTCTCGTCTTGTGAATGGGCTTAAGTATTTCATGATTTCCTCCTCTTAAATGTGATTTTCGATTTAGTAGTCTGCCGTTTATTGTGCATAAACGATACCATTTTGTTAAAAAATTAAATTATTGATTATAAATATCTTATATATGAATAAGGAAAATAATGTGCCATTCTGGCTCTTATTATCGAGCTTTCGATTGAGCCAGCTATCCTCTTGGCACAGGTCAAGACCAAGCCTCCATTTGATATCAGGCCGTATGACTTGAATCCGCATTTATGATGTTGCCCTCGCTTAGGTCTCATCCCTTTCTTGGCCGTTCATTACGACAACCGCTAACCATGAGTTCCCTTTTCGACGAGGTTCACGATCGGACTAATACCGATAGCCAAAAATGGCAGAAGTACGAAGGCAAAGACATCCTCCCCATGTGGGTGGCTGACATGGATTTCAAAGCTCCCGAAGCGATCCTGGAAGCGCTGCGCAAAAGAGTCGATCATGGGATTTTTGGATACGCTCGACCGGAAAAATCTGCGGTAGAGGCGGTCCTTGAAATGCTGGAATCCAACTACGGCTGGAAAGTAGAAGCGGAAGCGCTCGTCTGGCTGCCAGGGCTCGTCGTGGGCCTAAACATCACCAGCCGAGCATTTGCCAGTAATGGCGAAAGCATTCTGACCACCACGCCTATCTACCCTCCCTTTTTGCTTGGTCCAAGATTCCAAAACCGGGATGTGGTCAAAGCTCCCATGGTGTTGGAAGGCAGGAAATGGGTTTTCGATTGGGATGCCATGGAGGCTGCCGTTCAGCCACACACGAAATTGTTTTTCTTCTGCAATCCTCACAACCCTTGCTCGCGAGTGTTTGAACGAGATGAACTGCAAAGGGTGGCTGACTTTTGCGAGAAGCACGACTTGATCTTATGTTCGGACGAGATCCACTGCGAATTGCTCTTAGATGGACGTACCCATACACCTATCTCTGTTGTATCCAAGGAAGCGGAACAACGCATCTTCACACTCATTTCTCCAAGCAAGACCTACAATCTAGCGGGGCTCGGTTGCTCCCTAGCCATCATACCCAATCAACAACTGCGACATCGCTTCATCGCTGCCACGCGAGGCATCATGGCTGAGGTCAATAATTTTGGATACGTGGCCTGCGAAGCAGCATACCGACACGGTGGTCAATGGCGGAACGAGTTGCTCGCCTACCTGGCCGAAAATCGGGATCTCGTACAATCATTTGTGAAGGAGCACATGCCATTGATTGGCCAATACGAACACCAAGCTACCTACCTCGCTTGGCTAGACATCTCCAAGCTCGGACTGAAAAATCCAAGCAGCCATTTGGAAGAGCATGGAATCGGCCTATCAGATGGCGCTTTTTTCGACGCTCCTGATCATCTTCGCCTGAACTTCGGCTGCCCACGCTCGATTCTGGAGGAAGGCTTAGGTCGGATGAAGAAAGCCTACGATGCGGCCATTAGCTGATTTAAACGAAACAGAACATCAGCCGCCGTTATTGATCTTTGGATTGTCCTAAGACAATCGATACGTGATCCGTAAGCTCTCCCATAAACAAAAGCGCCTCTTGAAACCGCTGTCGCTTAGGCGCTTCGGTAATTAAGCCCGATTCGCGATATTCAAGAAACCCTTTCGAAAGCCTAAAACTCCCGGCTTTCTCTCCGGCCAAGGCGCTCATGGTTTTTTGAAAACGTTCAAGCAACCGTTCAGACCAACCTGCCCAGGGTTCGCGTTGGTTGCTCCAAATCTCAAGCCTGTCCACCGAAGCGGAAATATCCATTTTGTCTAAACCGTCCGGGACATCGAATCTTGCCACGTCATCGCCTTTTGGGAAGTTCAACACGCACTGCAACTCGCCGGCAAACAGGATTTCCATCGAAAGCGACGTCCACTCTTGCTTGGAAGGCCATCGTCCATGAAAATGATTGTATAGAGAAATCGGATACCCACGATAATTTCCTTGCAGGTTATGATGAAATTCGCCTCCCCATTTGTTGCGATAGGTTTTACGTTCCAGCTGAAAACGCTTTTCCAGGATTTCATACTGCTCGAGCATACGATCGTCACGGCGCCCGTAAAAACGTAAAACGAGATACAGGACAATGAGACCAATGATGCCGAAGACAACCATCTCCATAATCCTGATTTGCTAGGGGTTTTCGCTGCGGAAGCAACATCTGCTTATATTCTCCCACAGACTGGATACAAAAATTGCTTGAGGACGCGCCTTGTCAAACGGCCAACCATCATGCAACCTTCATTACAATGCCAGGGCGCTATACTTTGACCAGACTACCAGCCGAGGAAGATCGATTCCGTCCTGTCATCTCGCAGCTTAAGACTTCATCAAATCTAAAGGACAAGCTCTACAATATCGCGCCCACCCAGGAAAACATTGTCATCAGACAACTGGATAGGGAAGCTGGCCCCGAAGCGCGATTGATGCGGTGGGGACTCATACCCAGCTGGGCGAAAACCGATTCGTCGCAAAAGCTCCTGATCAATGCCCGTGCAGAAACCGTAGCTGATAAACCCTTGTTCAAAGCTGCTTTTCATCGAAGACGCTGCATCGTCCCGGCCGATGGCTTTTACGAATGGAAACGGAAACGAGACGTCAACCAGCCTTACTATTTTCAAATGGCTGACGAATCGGTTTTCTACATGGCCGGCGTTTGGGAATCTTGGCGCAATGAAAAAGATGAAGCCATTGAGAGTTATCTTATCTTAACCACGCGTCCCAACAGTCTCGTCAGCAAAGCGCATGATCGCATGCCAGTCATCCTGCAGGGCGACAAGCTTGATTTCTGGCTCATAGGAAAGCCCGAACTTTTCGAGGCAGAACAGCAAGCTGACTTGTTTGAGCCGCTTCCTGCGAAAGCGATGACCGGTCGTCCCGTGAGCCAGGCCGTTAACAACGCAAGCCTGGATGGACCGGAATGTCTCGAAGCGCCCAAGGAAGAAGCGACTACCCAATTGGATATGGGATTCTGAGAGAATCGGCAGAGGACAAACGGCGCCGACTTTTTTCACTGAGAAAGCTCGGCAGACTTGCTGCTCGAGATGTAATCCCCATAAGACTCTGCCATGCCTGAGTCGGAACCTCAGACCCCAAACCCTTCAGAAGATCTTGGTCAGAAGATCGAGGACCTCAAAGAAATGCACCCGAGCGATATTGCTGAGGAAATCGACGACCTGAGCCTGGATGAGATAAGAGCAAGCCTAAGAGGGCTAGAAGACGAGGTAGCAGCCGACGTCATAACAGAGCTCCCTCCAGAATTGCAGACTAAGCTCCTGGAGAACATGCGGCTCGATCGCATTTCGGAAATCATTCCGGAAATGAATTCCGACGACGCGGCGGATGCTTTGGGAAATGTATCGCCGAAGCGACTACAGGATATCATGGAAAAGCTTCCCGATGAGGAAGCGGAGGAGATTACCGACCTGCTAGAATATCCCGATGATTCCGCTGGAGGAATCATGCAGAAAGAGGTCATCGCGGTTGATGAAGATATGAACCTCGCTCAGGCGCGAGAAGCGATCCGCCGAGATGAGGATCAGGATGAGGATAGCTCTATCTATGTCTACGTAGTAGATTCTGAGCAAAAACTGAAAGGAGTTCTACGCTTACGCGATTTGCTGTTTCGGGATCTTCGTCTCAAAGCAAGAGACGTTATGACGACAGACGTGAGTTCCATCCAGGTGCTCGATGATCAGGAGCGTATCGCCAACCTGTTCCAGAAATACAACTACCAAGCGCTTCCGGTAGTCGACGACGTAGGAACTTTGGTTGGACTCGTCACGGCAGACGACGTGATGGATGTGCTGCAGGAGGAGGCCACCGAAGATATGCAACGCATGGTCGGTCTTTCGGGCGAGGAAATGGTCACAACGCCCTGGCAGAGATCGGTTAAGAACCGTTTACCCTGGCTGTGCATTAATCTTGGCACTGCTTTTATGGTAGCTTGGGTCGTTTCGCTGTTCGAGGAATCCATCGACCGTTTTGCCGTTCTGGCCATTTTTCTCCCTATAATTGGACTCCTGGGCGGAAACGCTGGGTCGCAAACTCTCACTATCGTCGTCCGCTCAATCGCCCTAGGCGAAATCGAAAACAAGGAATGGCGACGCGTCCTGGCAAAAGAAATATTGGTGGGCTGTTCCCTTGGAGTCGCTATCGGGCTACTGGTTGGCGTTATTTCCTGGCTCTGGCGCGGCCACTACATTTTTGGCATCGTGGCATGCGTCGCTATGATGCTTAATATGATCGCCGCTGCCATGGCCGGAGTTTTGGTCCCGATCGGGCTCAAGACCCTAAAAGTGGACCCAGCCCTTGCATCTTCGATAATGGTGACCACCGTGACGGATGTCGTCGGTTTTTTCCTCTTCCTCGGTCTGGCCACGTTGGCGATCAGTTTTTACGCTTTGTAACTTGCAATTCACTCCTCGCATTGCAGTAAATCTTCAGTCAAACGCCTTTGTAACTATCTCAGTTGAAGGCTCTTACTCCGATAACTCTGTATTACAATTCAATCAATGCTTGCCCCCAATCGATCCGGTCGATGTCCCGCTGGAACGCACGATTAGCAGGCGTCTGACAAAATTTTAAAGGACGACTCAAGAAATGCCCGTATCGATTCCCGTAGAGCGAATTCATGAATTCCTGTCCGATTCGCTGATCAAAGTGGTCGACACCATGATCGGTTCAACCTGCGAATTCATTGGCCACGAATCCTACTCTGGCAAACAAGCCTTCAGCCCAAAGATAGACTCTTCGAAAGATCCTTCTATAAGAATGTTCGCCTCTTCGGTAGGCTTTGCAGGTGAAATCAATGGCGTTTGCTATCTCTTTATGGGCGATCGATTCGCCTACACCGCGGCCGATAAAATAACGGGTCTCGGCATGGACAACCTAGAGGACGATACGGTACGTGACGTTTGCGGCGAACTCACCAACATGTTCGCCGGCACTTTTAAAAACTGCCTGGCAGATCTGGGGCTTCCTTCGACCTTGACCATCCCGACGGTTGTACAAGGAAAACGGATGGCCATCAGTACGGCTGGTACAGCGGACCAGTTTCGGTTTACCTTCGAAGTCGAAGGCTTCCCGATCTTCGCGGATCTGCTTCTTTCGGAAAAACGATAAGGCTCCAATCAAGGCCGCGTTCTGACGCTGGTCGCGAATCAGGTGGAGCAGCTGTTGCATAAGAACGGTACCCATTGACCTTGGGCAAAGCTCTTTTTTGCTCGCTTCATGCCTATACTGCCAAGAACGCTCTATGTATCGGATCTGGACGGAACGCTTCTCGATGACAGGGCTCATCTGACAGACGAATCCATATTTCAATTACAAAAATTGATAGACGAGGGCATGCAGTTCACCGTAGCCAGCGCCCGAAGCGTCGTTTCCATGAAAGAAAAGCTAGAAGGCCTCAAACTAGGCCTGCCTATCATCGAAATTAATGGAGGCTTTATAAGCAACCTCGATACAGGCGAACACCTAACTGTTAATGAACTGGACCCAAACACTATCGAAGGCATTTTCAGTTTGTGTGAGCAATTCGATTCGCGACCTGTTATGTCGACATACGATGGAGAAAGGGACAGGCTACACTTTGAAAGCTATTCCAATGAGGGAATAGAACTCTACGTGGAGTCTCGAAAACAACAGGGAGACCCAAGATTGCATCACACCAAAGATCTTCTGAACCAATTGGATGAACATGTGGTTTGTCTCAACATTATCAATCGAGAGGATAGGCTCAAGGATCTGTACGAAGCGCTTTCAGATGCATTTCGTAACCGAATTGTCATGACGCTGTTCGAAAATCGCTACACGCCAGGATGGTTCTGGCTGACCATATGCGATACCAAAGCGACAAAGGCCGAAGGCGTTAAAGCGATTCAACGAAATTTCGCCAAAGAAACGGAAGAGATAGTCGTCTTCGGTGACGAAGCTAATGACGTTCCGCTTTTCGAAGCTGCCCATCGAAGTTATGCGACGGCCAACGCGATTCCAGCCCTGAAAAACATGGCAACGAAAGTGCTGGGAAGCAACAACGAGAATACTGTCGTTGATTTCCTAGTACAAGAGACAAGCTAGTCTCAAGAAGCCGCACGCTTGATGCGATAAGCGCATCGACGGTCGCCAGAAATCATGTGTTCGACACGCTCCACTGAAACCTTTTTGCCAAGCGTTCTTTTGAAGACATCCAGTTCAACAGAGCAGAGGCCAACACACGATTCGGCAGCCGAGCAAATAGGGCAATGATTCTCGATCAGCAACATCGAGTTGTCTGACTCCTGTTGCGCCTCAGCCATATAGCCTTCTTCAGATCTAATATCCGCCAAGGCCTGAACACGGCTTTTCAATCCAGTATTCGTTTTTACGCGTCTTGAATAAACGGATACCTGCTCCTTAGCTCGCTGATCTAAAAGCTGATCCATCCCCTCCTGCCCCATCACTTCCTTAACGTTATGGAGAAGATCCAGCATGAGATCACGGTGCCGATCGGGAAAATGCCTTTCCGCAAGATTGGTCAGCGCCCAAATCTTCGTCGGACGGCCGACTCCACGTGACTCGTCTCTGGCCAACACGTCCCCCGCTTGCTCCAGCTCTTGCAAATGCTGCCGAACGGCCATTGAAGAAACCCCCAATTCCTTCGCCATCTCAGAGGAAGATTGAGATCCACGCGTTTTGAGCAATTCAAGGATAGCCCTTCGCGTCGCCCAGTGAGGCCCTTTATAGCTGCCGTCTTTCAGTGGCATGATTATTAAAGAATTTTCTTGCTTTAAATTGTCCAGCCAATTCTATTTATAAAGAATTTTCTTTATTTATTAACCCTGAACGAAACATCTCTAGAAAAGGACTATGAATCAAGTGGCTCTCCTCTCCGACTTCGATGAATCGAACCTGAAAACGATCCGGCATTCCAATCAAACCCTACTTCTGATAAAAGAAGGCAACACCGTTCATGCGGTTGATAATCGCTGCCCCCACATGGGATTCCCTTTAAGCAAAGGTACAGTCAAGGACGGGATTCTTACGTGTCACTGGCACCATGCTCGTTTCGATGCCCAGAGCGGCTGCGCCTTCGATTTGTTTGCCGACGATATTCCAAGCTACGATGTCAAAGTCGAAGGAGGAGGCGTTTTCATAAGCGATACTCCACGCAGAAAACCTACAGCTTCATATTTTCGCGAGCGACTAGAGCAGGGGCTGGAACAAAACATCAGCATTACCTTGTATAAATCGATCATCGGACTTTTGCAGTCGGAAACGAGTCATCTGGAAATTGCGAAACAGATCGCGGAATTCGGATCGAGAAATCACGAAACCTGGTCAGATGGAATGACGACGCTCGCCATGACCGTCAACTTGTGGAGCGATCTAAAGGAAAGCACTCGTCTGAGGGCATTGTGCAAAGCGGCCAAACAGGTCGCTTCGAACTGTGAAAACCGTCCAGCACGAAGGGAACGCCATGCGCTGGAGGGCGGTTCTTTTGAAGAAGCTCAACTTTTAGGATGGTTTAGCCAATGGACGATGACGAGACATCGTGACGGAGCTGAAAGAACGATGCTAACGGCGTTGGAAGGAAAAGAGACAATCTCATTGAGTAAAATGCTAACGGGAGCTCTTCATAATCGTGTGTATTCGAGTACTGGACACGATTTTGATTTTGTAAACAAAGCGATTGAACTAGACTCGGCTTTAGCGGGCGAGATTTCAAAGGATCTCTATCCGTTGATAATTCCAGTGATCGTTAACGCTCGCGGAGAAGAAGAAAAGAGCGGCTGGCGCAGTCCCATCGATTTAATCCCAATCATCCAAGAAGCCGAAGGAAGATTGGAGAACGCCTGGTCCGAATCCATCCAGTATCCGGATACGGATCTAAGCCAATTACGAAAATTTCTGCAAGGCGAGGACCCGCAAGCCATTATCGATCACATTTTAACACTCGTTGAGAGCAAAGCAGACCCCAAGCGAATCGCGAAAGAAATCGCTTACGTGGCAGCTTTGCGGCTGGCGCAGTTCCCTGAAAGCAACGACGTAGCCGATTGGTTCGCGCCAGTGCATACATTGAACTTTGCCAACGCGGTTTACCAATCCATTAGTCGAAATCCGAACTTGGAGAGCGCCCGCGGTTTATTGCCAGCGGCGTTATCAGTATTTCAGGACAGATATTTAAACATTCCCCAGGTCAACCTGCCCAATCCATCGGAAGAATTGATAGCTTCATACCAAGAGAATTCGGATTGGCATCACAAACTTTTGGATACGTTGAACGAGAAACGCTCTTGGAAACTGTTTCCCGAGCGCATTGTAGCTGCCCACCGAGCAGGGAAATCTCTTTCCGAGCTGATCGATGCTCTCGCATCAGCTGCCCTCCGCGAAGATTTCGATTTTCACAAACTGCAATCTGTGGAAGCGGCTGCCGTTCAAGCCAAGGTCTGGAAGGGAACGGTCGAAGTGGAGGGCATATTGGCAGGGGCCGCTCGTCACCTTGCGGCTCACGCCCCAACTCCGCGAGGCCAATCCAACATGATCGACATAGCGAGGAGACTGCAGCGTGGCGAGAAACTATACGAGGAAGCGTCGTAACAAATACCTCGCCTGAGCTTTTGACTCTAATACAATCCCCCACGACACTCAAAGGCGATTCGGTTATAGACTTTTCGAGGCTAGAGTACTAAAGTAAATTCATTGTAAAAGCCAAAGGCTTGAAGATGGATGATCTACTCATAACCCGAATGTCTGACCGCTCGAAAGAGCGATATACTAGCAGACGTTTAAACGCTCCAATGGGAGCTGGCTTGGCCATGATGCTTGGCCTAGCATTGGGTTTGAGCTTTGCGGTCGGTTGGAAAAATAGTCCTCATATAGGACTCGTTCTGGGTTTCGCTCTGGGCGCAGCATTGGGTGGCTTGCTCGGCAAGTTTATAAAATCACCGAGACAGTACAAACGGATGGACTTCGGCTACCGCTATGAAGGCTTCCCCATCCCCAAAACCACTGATGCGGATCACAAGTCGGCTTCCACTAGCGAAGAAGCTAAATAGCCAACCGTTAGTTCAGAACCATTTCTATCGGGCAGTGGTCCGACCCATAAATCTCGGATAGAATACGAGCGGATTTCAAACGAGGGCGTAGCGAAGCCGAGATAAGGAAATAATCAATACGCCATCCCACGTTTCTATCCCGAGCCCCCCCACGATAGCTCCACCAGGAGTAGTGTCCATTGCCGGAAGTGAATTCGCGGAATGTATCCACAAATCCAGATGCTACAATATTATCGAAATCAGCTCTTTCTTCGTCGGTGAAGCCAGCATTCTTTCGATTGTTCTTTGGACGCGCGATGTCGTCCTCGGTGTGAGCGACATTCAAGTCGCCGCAAAAGATAACCGGCTTCTTTTTCTCAAGCGACTTTGCATAGGCCAGGAAATCGCGATCCCAAACCTGACGATAAGCGAGTCGCCGAAGGCCATCTTGAGAATTCGGGGTGTATACGGTGATTAAATAGAAGTCGTCATATTCCAATGTGATGACGCGGCCTTCACGATCATGCTCGTCAATACCCATGCCAAAGCTTGTATTCAAAGGTTCATTCTTCGCAACAATCGCCGTTCCGGAATAGCCTTTCTTGTCAGCCTCATAGGCAATGACATGGCGACCTCGCGACCAACCCATGTTCTCAACGATATCCACCGTGGCCTTTGTCTCCTGTAAACAAATAAAATCCGCACGGCAGGTTTTGAAAAAATCCATCGCTCCCTTGTTTGCAGCGGCTCGGATTCCATTCACATTCCAGGAAATGAATTTCATGCGAATTCGAATAGGAAATATCGCTAGTCAGGCAATCTTATTGAAGAATCAGGTCTTCTCAAAATGGAGTCATTGCAAACTTCAAACCTCGACACCAAGTAGTCCCCTTCTATTTTGACAGGCTTTTTTATGGCAATCTCTAAACAGATTCCACTTGGGACTCGAATTCCTAACACGCCTCACGCGGTGTCGGTAAGCATTCCGACAATGCGAGACGTGATAGCCTACGAAGAAAATGATCCTGAGACGCGGCGTAAAATGAAATCCGGATATCCGCGCTTCGTGGTTCACGATTACCTTCTGGAAATCGAAAAATACTGGCAACGTCTGTTCGACAAGCCAAACGATCCGGTCTGGCTGACTTCCTCGGAAAAAATGGCTCGCGCGTTGGAAAGCTATCTGGATACGGAAGGAAGCAAATTCCAGAAGCATGGAGGCGTATCGGGATTGCGACTACCATCTGACCAAGAGCTCAATCTAAAGGCCAAGCGATTTCTGACCCACGTGGGCGGATATCTTTCATCCCGTCAAGCAGAAGACTATTTGGTCGCAAACGGATTGCTTGATGCGGTAGCTCCGGAAGATCATTGCGAGAATGAGGCATCAGCAAAGATCCAAGCCATACTTCAACCTTTATACGGAACGGAAACCGCAGAGGAGATTGTCCTTACTAGTTGCGGCATGAACGCGATCTACGCGGCATTTCGAGCGATCAACGAAATCCAAGCTCCCCGCAACAGGAAATCCTGGATACATCTTGGTTGGCTTTATGCCGACACGATGCACGTTTTGGAGAAACTCTCCGAGGGAGAAAACATAGCTCTTTACGACGTATTTGATCTAGATGCCCTTGAGCAAATTCTTGAAGCTAACCCAAACCATTTTGCCGGGATTATTACCGAAACGCCAACTAATCCCCTTATCCAAACTCCCGATACAATTCGCCTAAGGGAAATTGCGAACAAGCACGGCGTCTACCTATTGATCGATCCAACTATGAATTCGCCAGCCAACGTCGATGTCTCGCCTTATGCAGACGTCATTGTTAATAGTCTGACGAAATATGCAGCCAACGTAGGAGATGTCAGCATGGGAGCTGTTGCTCTGACTGGTTCCTGTCCAAACCGGGAACAACTTCATGAACTGATCAAACGCAATATTGAGCTTCCTTACGATCGCGACGTTCAGCGGCTAGCGTACCAGATTGATGATTACGAGCGAATCATGCCCATTATTAATGCCAACACTTTGAAAATAGTGGAGTGGCTAAAAGGACAACCTGGAATAGGGAAGGTACACTGGGCGGAGGAGGAGGGATCGAGAGAAGCCTATCGGCGAATAGCTCGGTCATCAGATTCAGTTGGAGGTGTTATTTCCATAGAGTTTACAGGAGATATGGCAGTCTTTCACGACAGGGTGGCGCTCGCCAAGGGGCCAAGTTTTGGAATGAAACAGACACTTGTTTCCCCATTTATGTATTTGGCTCATTACGACCTGATCAAGAACGAGGACGGCAAGAAGTTGATGCGAAAAGCGGGGGTTAAGAGCGATCTGATTCGAATGAGTATCGGCACGGAGCCTGCGGAAGAGATTATCGAGGCCTTGGGTTTCGCCTTGAACACTTGAAGGTGGCGGCTCATTAAAGGATTGATAGGGAGGAATATGAGATTAGAGAGGGAAGACATTCAGGCTTACCTGACTGCAGATGAGATCGTACAATCGGATCATGCCACAATAGCTAGCGCAGCCAAACGGCTTTGCCAGGGAGCAAAAGGGAGTATTGAAAAAGCAAAGACGCTTTTCGAATGGGTTCGCGATGAGATTTCACATTCGAATGATGCGAATCGAACCGAGGTAACCTGTTCCGCGCTAGAAGTATTGGAATCAGGTACCGGAGCATGCTACGCGAAGTCCCATCTCCTGGCAGCCCTCTTACGAGCCGAAGGAATACCCGCCGGCTTTTGCTATCAGATCTTTAGCGAGGATCATAACCATGACGCAGCCCATGGGCTGAACGGAATCTTTCTTGACGAATTAGAAAAATGGATACGCCTTGATCCAAGAGGCAATACGTCGGGCTGCGATCAATCAGCGGAATTCGATTTGGGCTCTGAAAGAGCTCGGCTTGCTTTTCCTGATTTAGAGTTCTTCGACGATGTCATTTACGCAAAGCCACGCCAGGAAATCGTTTCTTCTCTCCAAAAACACGAAGATCGAGCAACGCTTTGGAAAGATCTTCCCAGACTTTCTAGAAAATGAAGCTCAAAGTATTCGATAGTCCGTCTGCTTTTCTAGAGACGAACTTGGAAATGCTAATGGAGAACGAAGCGCTAAGCAACCTGCCTATTGGCATAGCCCAGAAACTGAAAGAGAAGGAAAGCTACGGAGCGCATACGCCATTTCTTGCCTCAGTCATTAGGGAAGGGCAACTCATCATGTCAGCGCTCATGACTCCTCCTTTTCCACTTAATTTGTATTCAAGGAATACTTTCAATCATGAAGCAGCAACGTTGATTGTCGATTATCTTTTGGCCAACGAAATCAGCGTCTCAGGAGTAATTGGTCTTAAACAAACCACCGAGGCTTTTTCAGAAATATGGAAAGCTAGAACCGAAGAAAAATGGGAGATAGCTATTCAGATGCGAATTTACCAACTAGACCGTGTAAAGGAATTTAGTCGGGCGGAGGGAAAGCTGATCCTGGCTAACGAGACACACGTCGATCTCATATGCGATTGGCTGGATGCCTTCGAGGTTGCGGTTGGCAGTGAGAAAAAGCAGGCCACCGCCAAGATAGCATCATGAAGGCAATTGTCGCTGAAGAATTGTTTCTCTGGAAAAACGAAAAGAACCATCCCGTTTCAATGGCAGCCTCAAGACGAAAGACGGTAACAGGAAGGGTTATCAATGCTGTTTACACGCCACCTGATTACAGAGGCAGGGGTTGCGCCTCGGCCTGCGTGGCCCAGGCAAGTCAAAGGCTTCTCGATAAGGGGGCTCGCTTTTGTTGCCAATTTGCTGATCTTAGCAATCCAACCTCAAATAGCATTTATCAGAGAATCAGCTACGGGCCGGTCAGCGACTATCAGAAGATCACGTTTGAGTCACGTAGGCTTGGATGCATAACTGGGTAATAATCATTGAAAAACCCGATCCGGCCTATACATCCAAGCCAACATGAGCCGATCTGGAAGACCGGATACAGGAGAAGTCCACTACGATTTGCCCTCCCCGTATGTACCACACACCTGCGGACTGTTGCATTTGCCGCGCTTTATAGCCAAAGCCAAACGCTTTGTTAAGGGAGAGCTCGGCAAGTCCTACCAACGCAACTACAAGAAAGGATTTGATCGGTTCCTGTGCCTTCATTTGGGGATCGACCCCGATGATGTGGAAGAGATTGTCAGAAACAGCAAAAACGATGATGAGATTGAGGAACGACTGGCGGAAATTCTTCCTGAGGATTTGCGAGTGGCGAAGTGGAACCGCGAACTGGCGCAAAAAGGAATGAGCGAAATGGGTCGCCAGGCTTTAGATGACGCGAAACGCAAGATGGGAATAGAAGAGCGAGAAGATCTGATTTCCTTCGCCGATATGATCGAATTTGACGAAGAAAGAATTCCATGATTCAAATTTTGTTCACCCTTTTCGTCTGAGTCGTCCCAAATGAATTCTCCAGCGAGCCAAGAAGCTAACCTCTCCGAGGGAAGCACGGCACTGGTGTTCGGATGCTATCAAATAAGCTTCGGCAAAGAGGAGGCAGCCGGAGATTCATCTCTTCCAATCCTGGCTACCTTCAGAAATCCAAGAGGAGTGGATCTGACGGTCAGAGGCTTTAAAATGAAGGACGGCACTGTCAAAGCGCGTTGCTACGTTAACGAGGAGGGGACTTGGACTTGGGAGGCGAAGAATCAGGAAGGACGATGTATCGGAGCCGGGGACTTTCAAGCGTTGGCCTCAAAATTGCCCGGCAAATTAACGATTCATGAGGCCGATCATCGTCAGTTCCGATACAGCAATGGCAGATCGTATCTGCATTTTGGCGACACAGCCTATCTTTATCTTTATAAAGGCGAAACGCGGTGGAAGGCTTACATTGATCAAGCCGCCCAAGCCGGATTCAACAAAATAAGGGTCTCTTTATGCGACTCATCGGGATCGACAGATGCCCTATACGATACAGGACGAAAAGAACTTGATTTAGAGAATTGGGATGAATTCGACAATCGGATACTGTACGCGCTAGAACGGTTTCCGCATATCCAATTTCAAATTACGCCGTTTGGATCTGATTGGGAAGAGTATCGAAAATATGGGGATGGAGATCCGCTCGCGCATACCGCTCTGCGTTATGCGCAACAGCGTTTTGCCCATTTGCCTAGTGTCCACTGGCTAGCCGCTGACAAATTGGATCTAGAAAAGGATGATAGCGATTCGCTGAGAGAAACGGTCTCAAGAATTGGATCCGACTTAAAAGCCGGCGACCCCACTGGCTCGCTCGTAGGCGCGCTGCAGAATAGATTTTCCGACTTCGTTTTTGCTGACGAGTCATGGTGCGATTTTTTATCCATAAGCCACATCGGTCAAATTACGGGCGAAACCGTATTGAAACATCGCGCCTTGGCTAATAAACCAACGGCGCTGGACGAAGACAGAAGCGAAAGTGAAGATCCACCGAACTTTGCTCGCTACTATTTTAGGAGACTGTTTTGGGGAACGCTCCTTTCCGGCGGACATCCAACATATGCCGGACTAAGAACAAATAGTAGTTATGACGACCATCAGGGAGGCATTCAGGGCTACTACGACGCCTGCAATAACGGACGCCTCAAACAAGGCGCGCATGACTTCCTTCAGATACGAAAGTTTTTTCTCGATACAGGCATAAATTTGATTCGCTGGATTCCGGATGACGTTATGTCAGGCAGCAATCCCCTACTCGTAAAGTCGATGCGCTCGCCCGACAATAATGAGTGCATTGCTTATATTGCGAATCCAGACTCTCACAGTGGTCACTCCCCGGATCGCCTCGAAGGTTTGCACACCGATAAAATCTCCTGCGCGAGCGAAACCTTTACGACCTTCACCCTCGAGTTGCCCTTTTCTACAGGAATTGTGAAATGGTTTTCACCGACAACGGGAGAGTGGAAAGGGCAAACGGAAACGACTAAAAACTCTACAACTTTGCTGACTCCAGCTCCCGGCGACTGGGTTGTCTGGATCAAACGAAAGTAGTCCCGTATTGCCTAGACGATTACGATTGCCATCGTCTGGAATGTTCCCGTAGTTTCGCAGTCGCTCATCTTGTTAATAGCATTCCCCCTCGATGCCCTTTTTGAATTTAGTAACTCAGGATCCCCCGCGATTCGGAAAGAATCCGCGCTGAATTAGTGATGGAGCTTCTTAATAAGAGAGTTGAAGAATTCTTGCATCAGCGGATTCCTCTTTCAAAAGCAATAAACTGTCAAGTGATCGATTGTAATAACAAATCAATTACGCTTTACGCTCCAAAATTCGCGAATACGGTAGAAGGAGATACGCTTTACGGAGGAAGCATTTTATCGCTCGGCTTGATGGCTGCTTGGGCTCTGCTACACATATCGCTGCACCGATTAGACTACGAGCCATTGGCCAGATTGCAAAGGGCAGATTGGAAAACGCAACCAGAATACAACGAACTAGGAACTTCCATCACGGCCAAATGCTCTTTGCCTTCCGACAAGGAGTGGCAGCAGTTTCTACGCATGCTGTCGCGTAGAGCGAAATCCAAGCTCACTCTCGAATCTCGAATCGTTAACGACGAAACCATCCTTGCAACGTTGTCTTGCGAGTACCAAACGATAGACTTGGACCATAAGTAGTGGTCTTCAGCTGGACGGTTTTTTGGAGTTCTGTAATGTAGGAAAAGAGTATAACTTCTTGGAGACATAAAATGGATAAAACGGAGATCGTAAAAAGGATTATCGCTTACCTTGAGGAAGATTTGGATACAATTGCTAAAGCCGCATTGGAGTCCGCCGAATCGGCTACGGACGAAGAGGTGAAAGCAGAAAGCCAATACGATACGCGTGGCTTGGAAACGTCCTATTTGGCAGCCGGACAAGCCCATCACGCAAAAGAACTGAAAGAAGAGCTCGAGGCTTATAGAAATCTGGAAATACAGGAAGGAGGGATCGATTGCGTAATCGGATCATTAGTCACGACGCTTTCCGACAAAGGGAAAAGGAAATATTTCGTGGGCCCGGCCCAAGGCGGGTTGGAATTCGAAGACGACGATGGGAAGGTCGTGGTAGTGACCCCAAAATCGCCCCTCGGATCAGCGATGATAGGACATCGAGTGGGCTCTAAAGTCAGAGAAAACGAAACAATAATTCGTATCGAATAACTCGGTACGAACTAAGGAATTACCAGTCGCATTCCTACTTTGAGTCTTTTCTCGTCAGGAAGAGTGGCTTGGTTGGCGGCAAGAATCTCTGGCCAGCGATTTCCATCTCCATAAACTTCTCGGCTAATTCCAAAAAGACTGTCTCCATCCTGAACGGTATAGAACCGTCTTCCCAGCGGATCCTGACTGGCTGCTGGAGGTGGACTGTATTGGCTGGCGTCAAAAGCGACCGGAGTTTCCTCCGCAACAGGAGCGTCTTCAACAGAATCAGATTGATTCGAAGAAACGCCATTCGCCTGAGCAATGCTTGCCGTTACGCCGAGCTCTTGCAGACGCCCCAAAGCGACGCTCAGTTCTCGATTGAGGTAATCGTTGTCCTTTCGCAATTGCTCAATCGTATCCAATAATCCTATACGCTCCATAGAATCCTGGTACTTGTGATGCTTAAATGAGCCGACAATGTAATCCTTTTCAGCCATCGCGATCAGTTCCTGGACGCGACGAATGCTCTGCTGAATCTCGAGCGAGTCGCCAGAGTTTTTCAACCAGTAATGGCATCTGTTAAAATGGTAGATGGCCGAAAGCGGATCATTCATGTGGTTCAAGTAGATTAAGCCCAATTCCAAGTGCGATTCGGGAGCATTGCCTCTCCGACGATGGATAAGTTTCTGGAATTTGGAGATGGCTTGCGGATTAAGATCTCGAGCCAATAGCTCTTTAGCATCCACATAATCGGGGTCTTCCGTTTCCTTGGCCCCTTCCATTAGCGCCTGACGCCCACAGCCGATCAGAAGCAAGCATAGATTAGCTAGAAAAAATAGACTGGAAGCTTTGCCTCTGAGGAACATTAATGGATCAACCTTGAATACAATCAGAGCAACACTGCTCCACATTCCAAGTCATAAATGCGTGAATCGCCCACCTCCCTAGTAAAATGGATACGGAGACAATAATCGCTAAGGGCCGTCAATGCCTAGACATAGAAATCGAAGCTCTTGAGGCGACCAAAGCTTCGATGGGCCAATCTTTCGCGACGATCGTCGTTCTGTTGCGAGAGACCATTGAAAACAAGAGGAAGCTGATTTTTTCGGGCATTGGAAAAAACGCCCATATCTGCGAAAAACTGGTTGGCACTTTCAATAGCATAGGAGCCCCATCCTGCTTTCTTGATCCCGTGCGAGCGCTTCATGGAGACGTAGGACTTTGCCAGGAAGGCGACACTATGCTCGCCTTCAGCAACAAGGGAGAAACGGCCGAGCTGGTACGGCTCGTTCCCTACGTGAGTCGCTTCAATCTAAGAACAATAGCCGTTACTTCCAAAACGGATTCTTCGCTAGCGAAGCAATGCGACCACATATTGCCGTATTCGGTGGAAAAAGAAGCCTGCCCTCTCGACTTAGCGCCAACCGCGAGCACGACAGCCGGAATGGCAATTGGCGATGCAGTGGCTATGGTGCTGCTAGAGTGGAGGGAAATTGGCAAAGAAGGCTTCGCCCAGTATCATCCAGCGGGTACCATAGGACGGCAGCTCGCTCCACAGGTTGACGAGATAATGCGAGGTAGCGGAAATTTCGCCATGCTTCCAGCTTCGAGCACCTGCAAAGAATGCCTTGTTCGCATGACCAATCCTAATAGCGGCTGCATTGCACTTACCGATGGATCGGGGAAACTAGAAGGGATTTTTACAGACGGCGATATAAGGCGCCTTACATTATTGGAGCCAGAATTCTTAGAAAAAAACGTATCCGAATATATGACACGAAACCCCGTCAGCATTCGTTCTGGATCTCTGGTCGCAGAGGCTTTGAAGATCTTGGAAACCCATCGCATCGATGATCTGATAGTCGTCGACGAAGACAATCGGCCAATCGGTGTTATAGACGGTCAAGATTTAACCAAGGTGCGAGCGATTTAAAGCGCCATCCCAAACTCTTTGGTATCTTGAGCTCGGTACTCATCGCATTCAGGTTTGCTAAATCTCCGTGGTCTGAAATGGATGTAGACTAAGCTAAAGCATTTGCGTAAATGAAAACATCGGAAAGAACGAGAGAGTCAGAGAGCAAACTACTCCCGGAGCTTTTTCACCTGCTGAGACCCCACTTGTCCGCACTAGATGCTTTTCTAGACGAGCAGGTCCAATGCTTCGAGTCCGAGATCAAGGACAAGGTTGACTACTGCATCGATACAAGCGGAAAGCGAATAAGACCGTCCCTAATTTTCTTCAGCGGCTGGCAGGGCGAAGAAATAATTGATAACGATCTAGTGAAGCTAGCAGCGGTGGTCGAAATCATTCACTTGGCCACCCTTGTCCACGACGACATAATGGACATGGCAGATATACGCCGCAAACAAGACACAGTCGCCAAGAAGTTTGGCAACACGACTGCCGTGCTGCTTGGCGACGCGCTTTTTTCGCATGCCGTTTTTCTATCCACTCAATTTCCCACCCCTGAAGTTTGCCAGCGAGTTGCCATAGCGATGAGGAACGTCTGCTCGGGCGAAATTATGCAGACCATGCAAAGAGGTGATCCAGATATAAGCTTGGAAAGCTACCAACGAGTGATCGATTTAAAGACGGCTGAGCTCTTTTATGTGTCCTGCTTTCTAGGCGCAAAATTATCGGGGGAAGATTCTAAATTTTGCGAGGCCGCAGGACAGTTCGGTCGTAAGCTTGGAATTGCATACCAGATTTACGACGACCTGACTGATCTTTTCGGTTCGCAAGAAAAGATAGGAAAAACGCTTGGTACAGATATCGCTACGGGGAAAGCCACCCTGCCACTGATACTCATGCGAGAAAGACTGGATGAAACCGAGCGACGAAAACTAAGTTCAACGCTAGCCGGAGAAATCCCGGCAGACATTGCTTATTGGCTGGAAAATTTAGCTCAAATGGGGATTTTTGAGGAAGTAAAGAACACGATTTTCAAGGAAATTACCCAAGCTCGAACAGTCATAGAGCCGTACCGCGAGATCCCAGCAGTTGCCTTTCTCGAAACGATGAGCGAGCTGCTTTGGAACCAGGTAGTAGCTCTTAAGTCAGATCAGACTTCAAATTAGAGAATTTTTGGGTATAGTAATTTGAGCTTCTAGAAATTCCCTTCAAAATGAGCCTCAGTAAAGCAATCGAAAAAACCATCGTCACAACGCCTGAAAGGCGCTTGGAGGCAGACGAGGACTTAGCGATTGTACGCAAGGTTCAGGCGGGGGACGTAGATGCTTTCGACGCTTTGATCCTCAAATATCGCGAGCGCGTTTACTCGGTAATCTACAATCTGACTTCTAATCGAGAAGACGCGTCTGATCTAGCCCAAGACGCATTTATTAAAGCCTTCCAGTCCATCAATCGATTCAAGGGCAAATCCAGCTTCTTCACTTGGCTCTATAGGATCGCCCTAAACACAACCCTTACTCATTTACGCAAAAACAAGCTGCGACGCTTTTTCAGCTTTGAAAAAATGTCCGAAGAGGACAACACGGCTGGTTTTATTGAGGAGCTAATTACGGAGTCGGATTCGGATAAAGCGGCTCTGATGAACGAATTACAAGAAAAGCTGAACGACGCTTTCCAAAAATTGTCTATCAAACATAGGACGGTGATCACGCTTTTCGAGATTGATGGACTCAGCCACAAGGAGATTTCGGAAATCCTGGGAAGCTCTGTCGGAACAGTCCGATCTCGTTTGCACTACGCGAAACAATTTCTCCAGGCAGAACTGAAAGACTACCTCAAATAACAATCTCGAAGCCATTAAATGCCCACTAGAAGGAAGAGTAACGAATCGAAAGACGAAAAGCTGAACCAGCTTTTGCGCATGAAACGTCTCGAACGTCCTTCAAAGGAATTCTGGGACGGTTTCGAGCAGGAATTAAGAAGCAAGCAGCTAACCGCGCTTGTGAAGACTCAATCTTGGTATAGCAGGCTGGGTCGTCTTTCTCTTATTGTAGGGAAAAAATCGATCGCTGTTGTAGCTACCACGGGCGCTTTAGCTATAGCGTTTTTCGCTGTCCCTCAGATCGCAACAATAACATCCACGCCAGAAACCGGGCAGGAAATTTTAACGGTTCAAAGCATCGAACAAGAGCCATCGACTCCTTTGTTTGTGGTCGAGGAGTCGAAGCCTGAAATAGAGTTTCAATCGATTTCGGATTCGCTACCCAAAATTGATGGATCAGCCGTCTACCGCGTTAACGTTTTAGCTCAACCGCAACAGCCAGAGAGTTTCACTCTCGTGTCGAGTCCAAAATCGTTTATCCTCGATGAAGAGAGTGGAGCTGCAAAGCGAAACAGCGGAGAGGAATTCGGCGCAAGAATTATCAGAGCTGGGCAGCGGTTCTAGCGGATGGGACCAATAAAGCGTTTTGCGAAAGCAAGCCGAACGGGTCTAATGAAAGGATCGGTCCTGGTAATAATCGCGTCGCTAATCTTTGCAGCGTCAGCAAGCGCTGACATTCAAGGGATTCAAGAAGCAATAAAGTCGGTCTACAGAACCCACTCAGATGCCGTCATAAGGGTCATCGTTGCGGTTCAGAAGGATGAAGATGCTCCTGACGACGAGCCTCTACAGCATGTTTTTTCTGGGTTTTTCATTTCGAAGGATGGCAAAGCCATCACAAGTTCCATGCCTCCAAAGGAAAAAAGTCGGGTTTGGATAGAAAAAAATGGCATCTCCTATTTGGCTGAAATTATAGGGAGCGACGCGCGGACAAACGTAAGCCTCCTGCAGGTAATCAATCTTCCAAAAAATCTTAGCTACATCGAACTGGAGGACCCCCGGGCAGAAGACTTGATTGGCTCGTTTGCCATAGCGATTACGAGTCCTCTTATCTTCAATCCTTCGCCATCTTTTGGGATAGTCACGGGCTTTGAGAGCAACTTTGCAAACGACGTGTTCCCCTTCACTTTCATCCGAGTGGGATTGCCTATAGGACCAGCAGAAGTCGGATCACCTGTTTTTGACGCGTCAGGAAAATTGCTGGGGATAAGCATGGCCTCGATACCAGAGATAAGCTCCTCATACATCATCCCAGTAAAGGCAATGAAACGAATCGTAGACGACTTTCTGGATCGCGGTTCGGTTAAGTATGGCGTATTGCCAATCGGCTTTGAGGAAAAGGCGGACCGCTATAATATCGAAAAAAGAATCTTCGTTAATAAGGTAGTTCCAGGCAGCCCGGCAGCCAGAGCCGGGGTTCGCATCGGTGATACCTTAGCAACCATAGACGGCCAAAACGTAACCAATCTAAACCAAGCTCGCGATAGGATTTTCTTTAAAATGCCTGGAGAATTTATCCATTTCAAGGTTTTGCGAGATGATAAGGAATTGGAATTCGCTATCCTTCTAGAGCCGCAAGAGGACCACTTGGAACAGCCTCTAATCACAGAAGCAACGGAAGAAGAGAAGGCTAATTGACGAACCGCCATTGCTGAAGGTTTACGCTCTGTGATGATTGTAAATACGCTCATGCAATAAATGAACGTAGTTCAAAAAGAAATACACATTGCCACTTCAGGCCAAGGAACCTATGAGATGACCAAGGACGTCGCCAAGGCTTTATCAGCTAGCGGCATTACCCACGGATGGGTAAATATTTTCTGCCGGCATACCAGCTGCAGTTTAGTTCTAATGGAGAATGCAGATCCATCTGCGAGACGAGATCTGGAAGACTATCTTAACCGCTTGGTGCCTGAGAACGACCCGAATTTCACCCATACCTACGAAGGGGCCGATGATATGCCAAGCCACATTAAAATGGCACTTACTCGGAGTTCGGAGAACATTCCTTTCAGCAACGGGAACCTGCTACTCGGAACTTGGCAGGGCATATTTCTCTGGGAGCACCGTCGTTCACGTCATAATCGCAGTCTGATAATAACGACCATAGGAAAATAAAAAAGCCTCCTCGGTAATCGAGAAGGCTTTGAAATTTGTATATTGTTTAGTCCTTAGCGATTGCGAATCTCGTCTGGATCGATTCCCAAGTCAGCCATATTTTCCTGAGAGAATACGTCTTCGAAAGTAGCATCTTCACCAGGAAGGATCTTAGCTGTAATGAAAACTAGCAGGTTCAAAGTGGTCAGATCAGTGCTGTCATGCTTAAACAGTTTACCAAGACCAGGAATCTTGCCCAAAACGGGCACTTGGCTACCTTTATCAAGCGCTCGGGTTTGCAAAAGCCCACCAAGGCCCATCGTGTATCCATCGTTCAATGCAATCTGAGTTTCAGTACGACGCGTTGAGATGATTGGAATAGCAGCCCCGCTAGCCCCACCAAAGGTTGTCTCGCCAGTCTGATTGCTAACCTCAGGACTGATCTTGAGATTGATGAGACCTTGATTATTCACGGATGGCTTAACTCTGAGGATAACACCAATATCTTTGTATTGGAATCCACTGATTTCAAATGTGCCACGCTCTTCATTGTAAGTGTAATCAGGAATCGGGAACTGCTCGCCAACAGATATAACAGCTTCCTGATTATTGAGCGTAACTACTGTCGGGTGAGAAACCAAACGGCTGTCATCCTGCTCCTTCAATGCGCTTAATACAAAGCCAAATTGACTAGTGGAAAATACGGCTGATGCGTTACGACTCAGGGTATCACCATCAACAAGAGAAGTAAGATTGTTGATAGCGCTTGATATTAAAGAGGAACTTGAAGAACTCGAAGCATCCAACAATACTTCGCCAGTGAGATTATTAGTTAAAGTACCACTAAAATCACCAGGCGCTCCAGATAATTCAGCACCTCCAATATCGAAAGAAACATCACCTAAGTTTGTATCATTATTACTATCCGTACTGCTACTCCTAGTGCCATTTCTATTAAAACCCTCACTATAAGTTCTAGAGAACGGTCCCAGATTAACGCCAAAATCCTTTAACCCAGCCCAGTTAACGCCAATATTCTTAATATCACGATTCGTAACCTCTATAAAGCGAGCCTCTATCAATACTTGTTCCGTTGGCTTGTCGAGACGCTCGATGACAGTCCGGATACTTCCCATTTTCGATTCTTTCTCTGTGACAATAAGGCCGTTAGTACGATTATCGACTTGCACGCGTCCGCCCGCGGTTTCGTCAATCATACTTGTGACAGTGGTCGCGATAGAGCTTGCATCAGCGTAGTTGAGAAGAAAGATTTCAGTAATAGGTGGCTCGAAATTGAGAGCTTCTTTACTGACCACTTCAATAATATTCCCCTCTTCTGTATAAGTATATCCGACTGGATCCAGTACTACCTTGAAAATCTGTCTCCAGCTAACATCACGCAGCTTTATTGAAGTAGTTCCCTGCAATGTTTCAGGCACCACCAAGTTGAGCATATAGAGATCTGCAACATTTCTTAATACTGTACGAATCTCCTCGTTTGGAAAATCAACCGAAATAGTATCCATTTCGGTTAACAGCATTTCATCGTTTAGCAATGAACTACTCTGCCCAGTTTGACTAGCAGTTCCATCGGAACCGGTTTCATCAGAACCATCGTCTGAATTACTGAAGAGTCTATCGACGTCCTCAGGACTTGGCGGTTGAACATTAACCGCAGCCGGACTAGCTGAGTCCGATTGGGCCTGCAAAACGCTATTCTGTCCTACGAAGAATAGTGACAAAACAACGAGCAGGATCCTATTTTGAATTGAACGTATTACGGTATTCATATCTCGCTCTTAGTTAAGTTTAATTTCCATTTCAGCATCACGAAATTTTAAAGTGTATGAATTTCGCTGAATGCTAGTTACAGTTAATTCGTAATCCTTCTCGCCGTAGTTTACTGTTACCAGAGATCCTATTCTCAGCCTTTCTTCTTTTATAATCATAATAAAATACCCTCCGAGAGAGAAAATACCTGTAGGCTTTACTTTCGGGGCAAGAATTGCTAATAATTCCTCAGCTGATTCGGGGGCCTCTTCAACTTCCTCTTCTACAGAATTTAATATTATCCCTGGAGTAAAAGGGTTAGCTATTTGATTTAATGTAGCGATATCGACGATACGGACTTCTCTATTAAGGAAAGATTTAGTTTTATCTATGGTTTCAAATCGCTCCTCCTGACTCAAGACAGCTGCCCGAGAATCGAATAGACTCAGTGACACAAGGACGCTGCAAAATAAACAAGCTATATTTCTTACCAACCTCATTTCTCTTTTATTGCTAAAATCATGAACGAAAGTTTCGCCTGGATTTCATCCTCTTCTTCTTCGATTGATTTTATAGGACTGATCGAGATTCTATCTAGGCGGAAAAAAGCGCTACCACCTTCAAGATTTCGAAGAAAATCGAGCAACTGAGCAAATGTACCTGCTACTCCTAGTTCATACTTTAGAGAAGAATATAGCTTTTCTTCGTTCTTTTTACCTTTTTTCGATTTGTTGGCGCTTTCTTCTAAATTAAACTGACTCAGATCGCTCAACTTTACGTTAGTCTGAGATTCTATCTGAAAGAAATAGTTATAATTGGCAGCGAGTTCTTTGTGGTCGAACAGCCTTGAGTCGATGTTTTCTAGCAAGCCTTGAAGAGTTGAGATATCTTCTTCAAATGTATCTCCATTTTTCAAATTTAACAACATTCCCGATCTAGTCTTAGTCAGTCTTTCGTATTCAGAATCCAAGACCTCCATCTTATCCAAATGAAAAAGGTAAAAGAATAGAGACACTACTATAAAAAGTAGGGAAATAAATATTACTAAATGCTTTTTAATGAGCTCCATATACCAAAGAAGGCTTGCACCGGTTAGTTCTCTTCATCCTTGTCTTCCTCAGACTTACTCATCTCGAGATCGAACTCTAAATATCCCATACCCTTTTTTCGTCTCAACGACTTTGCCTCGTAAGTGTCAAATAAAGACTGAGAAGCATTCACGTTACTCAATTTCGATTTGTAATTATCGAAAATCTGAGAGGCCGCATCCGCATCTGAATGAATATGACCGGTAATAGTCGCTCTCTCTCCATCATATTCTACACGACTGATAGCCATTTCGTCGCTGAGAGCGGTACTGACCGTAAGAAGAAAATCGCTGAAAACCAGTTGATTTCCCAGAAAAGAATCTAGCTCTTCAATATTTTTGCGGAGGTCTAGAAACGTACGGTTATAATTGATTACTTCGCTGTGTCTCGGCTTGTACCCTTCTATTTCTTCTTCAAGGAGAGCAATATTTTTTTCGAGTTCCATCATTTGATATTCTCGAAAGCCAACATACATCGAAGTAATCAGAGCTAAAGTTACAGCAATGGCAGAAAAGAAGAACCCAGTACGAACAACTTTGACGTCCGGTAGTTCGCTTGCGTCTCCAAAATTTGGATGCCAGAGCGGAATTTCCGCTTCTTGTTTTCCGACTTTAATCATGCGGCCTTCTCCTTTTCAAATTCGCAAAGCAGCGAGAGAAGACCCAACCAAGTCAGATCCAGATTTTTAGTGGATTCATTTTCGGATAGCTTGATGTTCTTAGACTCAAGCCAGCTGGAAATATCGAGATTGAACGCATCCAGATTCAATTCCTGGCTCAGACTATCCTGAAACCAATTTAAATTTGAATGATGACGGACACAATGCAGACGCGAAATGGATTGGCCCGTTTGCACTTCGAAAAAGCCAATCGAGGACTGAAGCTCCCTGATCATCTTTTTCAAAATCGTTTTGGAAAACGAACCGAAATCAAAGTCTGTTGATGCCAGAAGCTTTTCCGCCGCGGCTTCGTCTTTCAAATTCAACTCCAGCTTTAGGGCCGAGGCTATATGGGCATAGCCGGTATCAATCCGACGAGACATCTCAATCCCCTCAGGACCGACGATAATAGCGCTGGAGAACTCGTCTTCCACCTCGAGGAAAAGAATAGGCTGACTCGCCTTTTCAGTAGCAACCGTCTCTTTAATGATCCCAATCAAGCTGATCGTACCAATTTCAGCCCGTCTTGGATAAACCCCGATCTTCAGCAGAGATTGCTGTATATCCAAAATCTCCTCTTTAGCCGCAGCGCAAACGAGAACGTTCTTCTTATTGTAATCGCTAGGATCGATTTCCGCTCCAGATTCTGGAGACAAGCAAAAGGCCGTTACATCATCGGCTTCCGTCTTCAGCTCATTCTTCAGTAGGTCGAAAATGAAGTCGGTTTCCTTGCCTCTACCTGAATCGATTGTCACTCGGCGCACCGTTCTCCTCTCAGGGTAGATCGTACAGTGACTCATCATGTAAGCATTCTGCTTGATCTTAGCGAACTCACGCATTGTCGAAGCGTCGGTCTCATCTTGATTGAGGGAACACGAAAACAACTCCTCCACTACGACTGGAGGCTTAAGGGAACTCACGCGAGCCGCTCTAATGGAGGTGGGACGATACTCTACTATGAACTCTTTGTTTTTAGTGGAAATCATGACTGATCAACAAGGGCGACGATTCCGTGCTCTTGAATACCCTCTCGTATCGGCCCATGACTTAGGATATTGAGCTAAATAGAGGGAAGTTAGCCGAGATTGGGACGGTTTAGAGTCGGGCGAATGACAAATTACACCCTAAGAGAATCTTGCGCTTTGGGGGAAACAACCTCCTCCAGATTGCGGAAAACACTCAGGTAACTGAAGGACCCATCACTCTAAGTCCAAAAAAAATAGGCGATTCCCACCCTTAATGCCTCAACGCGCGCCAAATCCTAAGAGCGACGTAAAATTGGCTTAAAATTGCCGGATCGAAATCACCTCAAAAAGCCCTCAGAAACAAAAAATCTCGGACGAAATGACCGAGATTTTGCAGGGCGCAAAGAGCAAAGACGTCTAGCTTCTGGACTTCTACCAGCTCTTCTTCTTATGGCGATTGGACTTCAAACGCTTGCGGCGCTTGTGCTTAGACATCTTCAATCGACGTTTCTTCTTAAGATTACCCATAGGTTCTGTTACTCTTGCTTTTTAGAAAAGTCCGCAAACCTGATACTTGCCTCTGTCTCTGTAAAGAAGAATCTCGCCATTCTTTTAGCCAGGCCAAGGAGCCTCTAAAACGATTAGACTCTGGAATCCTCTAGCCTCCGGAGAAGGTTTTCGAATCGCGACGGCAAGGCTGCTTCCACCGAGCTAAAACTAGCGTTTGGGAAATCCAGCTTCACCGAAACCAGATGCAGGCAAACACCCTCATTCAGAGGTTTTTCGACCTGCTCGGATTTCCGATAGCCTTTCTTGATCTTGGAAAGGAACACATTGTCTCCCGAACTGTAGAGCTTTTCGCCAACCAGCTTCAAACCACACTCCGCCGCATGAAGTCGGATCTGATGCATGCGCATATCCCTTGTTTCTGCTTCCCAGAGTTGATAGGAGCCGTAGTGACGAAGGTAGCGAAATCGCGTTTCGCATTTCTTTCCCGTCTTGTGCGACACCAGCATCCGCTTTTCTTCAGTGTGCAGAGCGATAGGCAGACCGCAAAATCGCTCTCGCTGCTCGCCCTCCACTGATGCTAGAAAGTGGTAGCGGAAATCTAACTGCCTAGAACCAAAGGCGTTACGGAGCAGCTCCTCTTTCTCCTCGTTCTTTGCGTAGATGAGGACCCCGCTAGCAGCAGCTTCCAAGTTGTAGATCCGATAGACCCCTTCAATTCCCAGCCTAGCTAGCTGTGGCTTGCCATTCAGCAGTTCCCGGCGAAGCGCCATCGAAATATCGGGTCGACCTAGCTCCAGACTGTGTTGAAAACACGTCATACGAGGCGGCTTATTTATCGCGAAAGCCTCGGAAGAATCCGCTATCAATTCGAATTTCGCAGGTCGCGATCCGAGATAGCCTTCAGGAAAGGAAATAAAAGGAGCTTTCGATGACATGCTTTGCAAGCAAAGAGCCCCCATCGTCGGAGACGTTGGGGGCTCACTGATGGGGAGGAGGAAAAATTCTTAAGCAACCAAGTACTTAGCCATACTAGACTTGGCGTGATTTGCCTTGTTAGAGTGGATTAAGTTCGTTTTGGCCGCTTTGTCCATTGCGGAGATGTAGCTGATGGCCGCTTGCCTCAAAGCTTCCTTGTCGCCTGATTCCGCCAAGGCGCTTACCTTCTTAGCTAAAGTCTTCAGGCGGCTTTTCTGCGAACGATTGTGCAAGGTACGCGCAAGCGTCTTGCGATGGTTCTTCATTGCCGACTTCGTATTTGCCATAAGGACGGCGGATATTCGCCTGAATCATCCCGTTGTCAAGGCATTTGCAATACAAATTGGGTTAAACTAGCTCTGGAGCCGATAAGCCGGATTCTGTTCTTTCGAAAAGAGAACCCTTCAAAAGACGCGTTCATTTATCTCGTTCGCTTGCGCGAAAATCCTTCGGAAGAAGGACGCGACATACCCGGAGCTGTATGGACGGGCAATCCGGCCCCCTATTTTGTCTTGCGTCGGATTGGGCTTGCCCTGCCCGCTCGATTACTCGAAGCGGCGGTGAGCTCTTACCTCACCATTTCAACCTTACCCGCCTTCGCCAAGGCTTCGGCGGGCTATGCCTCGCAAGGAGGCTTGCCCTTCGAAGCTCCCGCAAGGGAGCGAAGTAGGGGCGGTATATTTTCTGCGGCGCTATCCGTCGCCTCGCTTTGAAACGAGACGCCCCCGCTTTCGCGAGGAATCCTGCCCTGCGACGTCCGGACTTTCCTCTCCGAACTCCTGCGAACCTTTCGGCTCGATAAAAAGAACAACGGAGCGAACGCTTGGCTCCAAAGCTAGTCCTGCAAGTAGAGAATACGGCCGCAATTATCGCAAGTGGTAATTTCCTCGCCCTTTTTAAGCTCGAACTCAACCGCAGCCGAAACCCTCATGTGACAGCCGCCGCACTTTTGATCGCGTAGCAAAACGATGATCGGGTATTTTATGCCTCGGGCGACTTGCTTGTACTTCGAAAGCATCGGTCTTTCCAGTCCGCTTTCGGCTTCAGCGAAGTCGGCTCGAGCTTCCTCGATTTGCTGCTTTAGGTTTTCCTCTTTCTCATCAAGCCGACCTAGAAAGCTTTTCTCGGCTTTGATTTTTTCATCCAAATCGAGCTCTTCGGCCTTTTGCGATTTCCTGGCGTCGTCCAACTCGTAGAGCAATTCCAGCTCCTTTTCCTCCAGTTCGGAAATCTTGTTCTGAGCATTTTCGATCTCGTGGGTCAGGGCCTGGTACTCTTCGTTTTTCTTAACTTGGAGTTGCTGATTCTTATACTTCAGCACCTGGCCTTCCACTTCCCCCATCTCCGTTTCAACCGCCTTGCTTTGGACCTCCAGCTCCTTTATTCGCTGGCGACCTTCTTCGATGGAAGCCTCGTAATTAGAGATCTTTTTTCGGGTCTGCTCCCTTTCGCTTGGCAAACGAGCCAGATCAGCCTCAATCCGCTGAACCCTCATGTCGCGATCCTGCAAGATCAGTAAACTCGATTGAATGGCGGCTCCCATAAGATCGCGATTGGAAGCCCAAAAACACCCACCGTCAAACCGTATTCCAATCTAAATGACAACCCCCTCCCAAATCATCATCTTCTCCTTCTTCCCCAAAAGGTCAGGAGAACAGATTGAGATGAAGAAGAGAGACCCATCTCAAATATACCACATCTCCTGGGCTTCTTCCCTAGCCATTTCCTGAAGGGTACAGCCCTTCGCTTCGTCTTCAAAGCGCTTTTGCAAACGTCCCCAAGCTTCGGCAATGGCTTTGCCCGAAGCGCCACCAGGATTGGAAACTGACGAGAAAAGATCTCCCTGCACCAAGCTGATGATTTCATGCAGGGTGATCTCGCCAGGATCACGAGCAAGCAAATAGCCCCCCTGCTTTCCGCGTCGACTGTCAACGAGCCCCCCATTGCGTAGCTCGGCCAAAATCTGAGCCAAGTAATTTGCTGGAATCTCCTCGATCTCAGCCAGTTCTTCGATACGCGAAACCTCGCCGCTCGCGTGACGTTTGGCCAAGCGAACTAGGGCTCGGCAGGCATAGTCCAGTTTTACGGAGAGTTTCACAAGCGAAAGGATGGAAAGGAGCTGAGATGCTGCGACTGGAAAATCGGCAGCGCAAGTCCTGAAGAAGCCTTGTTCAAACACTAAAAAATAGGCCAAAAACACGAGCTTTTAGGGACATATCTTTAGTCGTCTCGGAGCGAATTTCCAAACACCGAGAATTGGCCTTGCCCACTAGGAAAATGACGCTTCAATCACCCGCTTTTATTTACCAAATTGGCGCAAAAAAATGTTGAGGTAGACCTCTCCATCTGAGACTTTTTTAATCGAGAAAACGAACTTTATGGATCCCGAGAACGACGCTGGAAATGCACCCGTAAATCACGAAGGCGCGGCGGACTACAACGCCTCGAAAATTCAGAAGCTAGAAGGCCTGGAAGGCGTGCGCAAACGCCCCGATATGTACATCGGAGATACAAATGAACGAGGGCTGCACCACTGCGTTTTTGAAGTCGTCGACAACTCGATTGACGAGGCCTTGGCCGGCTACTGCAAGGAAATCAAAGTATCCATCCATCTCGACGGTTCCTGCTCCATTCAGGACGATGGCCGCGGCATTCCTGTGGACATCCACCCGCAGTATAAAATTCCAGCCCTCGAGCTCGTGCTGACCAACCTGCACGCGGGTGGCAAATTTGGCAAAGGCGCCTATCAAGTTTCAGGTGGTCTACACGGCGTTGGAGCAAAGTGCGTAAACGCCGTTTCCGAGTGGTTCGAAGCCGAGGTGCGCCGCGATGGGAAAATCCACCACATGAGCTTTAGCCAAGGCAAAACGACCAAGAAGCTAAGCATCATTGGAGATACGCAGGCAAGCGGCACCAAAATCAGCTTCAAGCCTGATCCGGAGATTTTTGAGGATACATTGAATTTTCAATACGAAATCCTGGCGAAGCGCCTGCGCGAACTGGCCTTCCTTAACCCAGGAGTCAGCATTACTTTGGTCGATGAGCGCTCCAATAAAAGCGAGCACTTCCAGTTTAACGATGGGATTTCTGAATACATACGCTATCTCAACCGCTCGAAATCCGTCCTGCACGAAACTCCAATCGCCTTTGGCGATACCGTCGAGAATGAAAGTGATCCAGAAGCTCCAGCAGTCGTAGTGGATGTGGCCATGCAGTATAACGACTCCTACAACGAGCAGCTATTCGCGTATGCAAATTCCATATACAACATCGAAGGAGGCACCCATCTTTCCGGCTTTCGCACCGCTCTGACGCGCGTGGTCAACCAATTTGCCAGAGCCAATAATCTGCTAAAGGACAAGGATCCCGCCATCACCGGAGACGATGCTCGCGAAGGCCTGGTGGCCGTCGTATCGGTTAAGGTTCCCGAGCCCCGTTTCGAAGGTCAAACCAAGACCAAGCTCTCCAATTCGGAAGTCGATGGCATTGTGCAGAAGATCGTCGGCGAACGCCTTAAATATCATTTCGAGACCGAGCCTAAACTTGCCAAGCGCTTGATAGACAAATGTCTCAACGCCGCTCGAGCAAGGGAAGCAGCTCGCAAGGCTCGCGAAACCGTACGCAAGTCGGCTCTCAGTGGAGGCGGTTTGCCCGGGAAACTGGCTGATTGCTCCTCCCGCAAGCCTGAAGAAAGCGAGCTCTATATCGTAGAGGGTGATTCGGCAGGCGGCTCGGCAAAGCAAGGTCGCGATCGTCGCACGCAAGCCATCCTCCCCTTGCGTGGAAAGCTGATCAATTCCGAGAAAGCTCGTATCGACAAAGTCCTTTCAAACGCGGAAATCCGTACGATGATTACAGCCATTGGCTGCGGCATAGGCAACGTAGATGGCGATGGCGGGTTTGATATCGACAAAGCTCGTTACCACAAAGTTATCATCATGACGGACGCCGATGTGGACGGTTCTCACATTCGGACCCTTCTGCTGACCTTCCTCTATAGGCAGATGAAAGGCCTCATCGAAAAAGGCTATGTTTACGTGGCTCAGCCGCCTCTATACAAAATCAAGCGCAAACGCCGCGAACAGTACGTGGAAAACGACGACCAAATGAATCGCATCCTCCTCGAGTTGGGAACGGAAGATGTCGTTCTAAAACGTTTAGACGATGGGCATGTTTTCTCGGCCGAACAGCTAGATCATATTGTCGAAAGCTTTGCTCAACTCGAACGTATTGGCGGATCGGTTACACGTCACGGGGCGTCGCTCGGAGCTTATTTGAATGAGTATCAAACGGAAGAGCCAAGTTTGCCACGTTACATAGCCCGGGTTCGCGAGGGCAATAACGAAGAGTACTTCTTCCTGAGAGATGAAACGGCAAGAGCTCAATTCGTAGCGGATCAAGGCATACACGAAGAAGGAGACAGCGAGTCATCGGTTACGACGATTCACGACTCGGAGGCCGGCATTTCCAAACGCATTTCCATTCAAGAAATTTTCGAAGCCAACGAGATGTCCAAGCTTCTTCACGAAATCGAAGAAATCGGCCTCGATCTTCAGCATTTCCAAGAAACGGATACGCCAGTCTATTCTCTCACAGAGAACGAGGGGCAGAACAACGAGAACCTAGTTGAGATCCACTCGAATCTTAATATTCTCAACGAGATCCGTCGTCTTGGCCGCAAAGGCTTGAACATTCAACGCTATAAGGGATTGGGAGAAATGAACCCCAAACAGCTCTTCGATACGACGATGGACCCATCGACTCGTCGCCTCCTCAGAGTGGATATTTCAGACGCCGCCAGAGCCGACGAAATGTTCACGATCCTGATGGGCGAGGAAGTCACTCCCCGTCGTGAATTCATCGAAGACAACGCCCTCAACGTTGCTTACCTCGACGTCTAGAACGTCTTTACTATACGTCTAGATTGTTGATTTTCGAATACGCATGGATACTCCCACTGATCGCATTACTCCTGCTAGCATAACAGACATTATGCAAACGGCGTACATCGACTACTCGATGTCCGTTATTATCTCTCGCGCCTTGCCTGACGCTCGTGATGGCCTAAAGCCCGTTCAGCGTCGCATTCTGTACGCCATGCTGCGGGAAGGCCTCTTGCACAATCGCGCTTTCAGCAAATGCGCCGGTGTCGTCGGCGAAGTGCTTAAAAACTACCACCCCCACGGAGATACATCCGTTTACGATACTCTCGTACGTATGGCTCAACCATGGGTCATGCGCTACCCGCTTATCGATCCGCAAGGAAATTTCGGTTCAGTCGATGGAGACGCTCCAGCCGCGTATCGTTATACCGAATCGCGTCTCACGGCACTAGCGGAAGATCTTTTGCGTCATATCGACGAGGATACAGTAGACTTTGTACCAAACTACAGCGAAAGCACAACCGAGCCTTCAGTCCTGCCGGCCAGTTTGCCAAACCTGTTAATGAATGGCTCCACGGGGATTGCGGTCGGCATGGCCACAAATATTCCTCCTCACAATCTAGACGAGCTAATCGACGGTATCTGCGCCCAGATCGACAATCCTAATATTTCCGTCGAAGAGTTGGCTCTTCACATCAAAGGTCCCGATTTTCCGACTGGGGGACGCATTATCGGCTCAAAAGGCATCGAAGACTATATGCGAACGGGACGTGGCATCGTTCGTATGCGCGGAACGGTTACGAAAGAAGAATTGGACGGAGATCGCGAGTGCATCCTCATCACGGAAATCCCTTTCAACGTTAATCGCGCCGCATTGGTAACCAAAATCGCAGACCTGGTTTCTTCCAAAGAAATCGAAGGCATTAGCGATCTGAGAGACGAATCGGACGAGAATACACGCATCGTCATCGAACTGAAGCGAGGCGAATTCCCAGAAGTCATCATCTCCAAGCTCTTTAAAAAGACGGCCTTGGAAAGTTCATTTGGAGTCAACATGCTGGCTCTAGACAACCGTCGTCCCAAGCAAATGAGCATGAAAGAAGTGCTCAATTGCTACATCGACCACCGTAGGGAGGTCGTGTATCGAAGAACCGCATACCGTTTGCGTAAGGCGGAGGATCGCGCTCATATCCTAGAAGGCTACAAGATCGCCTTAGACAATCTGGACGACTTTATAAAGATCATTCGCTTATCGGCCAATCGGGATGAAGCTAAGCAACGCTTGCAGGAAAAATACCCACTTACCGATCGCCAAGTAAATGCCATTCTCGATCTCCGCCTCTACCAGCTAACAGGCATGGAGCGCGACAAGATCGAGGCGGAATACGCGGAGCTCATGAAGCTCATCGATGAGTTGAAATCCATCCTCGAAAACGAGCACATCCTTCTTGGTTTAATCAAAACAGAACTCCAAGAATTGAAGGGGAAATACAGCTCTCCACGTCGCTGCGAAATCGTTCCGTGGGAAGGCGATATTTCGAAAGCGGACATGACGCCTCGCGAGGGTTGTTTCATCACCATCTCGCATAAAGGCTTTATCAAGCGTACCAGCGATTCTGAATACAGGACGCAAAAGCGTGGCGGTAAAGGCGTGCAGGGAGGCAACACCTACGACGAGGACTTCATCGAACATATTTTCACGGCCAATACCCATGATTACATTTTCTTCTTCATGAACAATGGTCGGGTGTATGTGGAAAAAGTATACGAAATTCCCGAAGGTTCACGTACTTCGAAAGGTCGCTCCATTGTAAACGTTCTCTCACTACAAGAAGACGAGCGTATAGCGGCCATGATCTGCGTACAGGAAATCAGCGATCAGCTCCACCTGGTGATGTGTACTAAGAACGGAGTGGTGAAGAAAACCAATCTAGCCGACTACAAGAATTTCCGCAAAGGCGGCATCATTGGAATAAACATCGATGAAGGCGACGACCTAATCACCGTGAAACTTACCAAAGGTGATGACGATCTAACCATCATCAGCCACAAGGGGAAGGCTATCCGCTTTCACGAAACCGACCTGCGCGACCAGGGCCGAGCAACACGCGGAGTGAGAGGAATCAAGCTGGGCGAAGGAGATTTCACTCAAGCAATGGAGGTTGTGGATCCAAATGGAACGCTTTTGATCTGCGGTCTCAACGGCCAAGGCAAACGAACCAAATTCGATGAATACCCAGTTCAGAAACGTGGCGGCAGCGGCGTTATTGCCGCTCGCACCTCAGGCGTTTCAGGTGCCCTGACAGTTTTCGAAAACGACGAAATGATGATGCTGACGAAAAACGGTCAAGCCGTGCGTACGAAAGTGTCTGACATAAGCGTCATCGGTAGAGCGACAAAGGGCGTTCGCTGCATAAATCTGAGCGAAGGCGACCAACTTCTAGGCGTAGCCAGGATTGTCGAAGTCGAAAGCGAAGACGAAGAAGCTGAAGGCTCTGAAGAAACCTCCTCCGAATAGATAAATTTCTCTTCAATAAAGGCTTACAAAGAAAAAAGCGCGAGCTGCCCTTTAACTTTGTAAGTCTTGGTGGGTTAAATAAAGCCAGATAGACTTCCTCCTTGAGGCCTTTGAGAAACGCCTCACTACGCCCGCATTGCGAGGCAAAATGGATCGATCAATTGGTAAGGGTTTTCGGGGTCTAATTCGTCACTGTAACCCAGGGTCGGGATGCGCGCAAAAAACAGCGCAGGCGCCCAAAATGAGCCAATTTCACGACGGAAACGACAAATTTTCATGCATTGGCAATCAACCTGCTAGAAGGACCACGTTAGCGGGATGCTCTTCTGCTCCTCGCTATCCATTTACGCTAACTAAAACGTCACTACCTAACCTAAATTAGATTAATGAACAAACTATTCAAAATATCTGCCGCTGGTCTGCTACTCGCAGCCGTCTCACAGGCTCAGATAGAAATTAACGAGAATCTCTCTTTAACTGGCTTCTTCGACATGTCAGTCGTACATACCGATTCCGATTCAGCAGGAGATGATACTAGTTACAACTTCGACCAAGCCGAGCTCGACTTCATCTTCAATTTTGAAGAACTGACGGGCCAAGTTGATCTCAACTACCTTGGCGACAACGACACCGGAGATTTTTCTCTTGAGCAAGCATTCATCACCTACGATTTGGGTGAAGGCTCGTCCGTAACCGCTGGTAAATTCTTGAGCTTCCACGGTTGGGAAGCAGCAGAGCCAACAGGTCTCTGGCAGTATTCATATGCTTATGACCTGGTGGGAACGATTCCTGGCTATTTCAATGGTGTATCTTATGGATACGATACAGACGCAATGAGCTTAGGCTTCTCGCTCGTCGATTCAATTTACGGAGCCGACGGTTCGCTTAGCGATAGCGAGTACGGCATCGAAGCTAAAGCTGCTTTCTTTCCCGTTGAAGGAGCCACCATTTACTTGGGCTACGCCGTCGACAACATGGATACCGGAGAAGATATGACTCTCATCAATCTCTGGGCGTCTTACGAAGTCGGCAATGCTACTTATGCAGTAGAAGTTAATGACTACGATTTTGGTGGAGCAGCCGAGGGTAACCAATGGCTCGTCATGGCCAACTACGGTATCACCGACAATCTAGGTATCACTTTCCGTGTGAGCGAAGACGAAGACGGCAGCATAAACGAATCTGCTACTAAGTACACAATTTCTCCGGGTTGGAGCGTTGGTGAAAATCTTCTTATGCTAATGGAAGTCAGCAACACTGATTTCGGCTCAGAAGGCGACGACCTCGCTATCGCTTTCGAAACCCTTTTCACTTTTTAGTTAACGAGTGGATACGTAGTTTATATTCTTCATAAAGGTTGTTTCCTAAGCCCTCGGTTAAGAACCGAGGGCTTATTTTTAGAGGGATAAAATCAATGATGAATATATACTAACTCTGGGCATTCCCTAGAAACGCTACTAAGCATCAAACAGATGCAGGAGCTCGCTTGCGAGCGATTATTTGATTACCAATCAACCCCACGGGCTCGCTCGCAAGCGAGCTCCTACGAGAGAGGTCTCGTATATCAAACCATCAAATACTTGGCCGTCAATTCATCATCTAGACGACTGATCGGGCCACTTTCAACCACAGATCCGCGCTCGAGGATATAAAAGAAGTCGCTAGCGTTTTTCGCGAAGTCGATATACTGCTCCACGAGGATGATGCTAACATTGTGCTTCTCTTTGATTGCGAAAATCGCGTCTTCGATCTGATCGATAATGGAAGGTTGGATACCCTCCGTAGGCTCATCGAGGATAAGCAATTTGGGATTGAGAAGGAGCGCTCGAGCAATGGAGAGCTGTTGCTGTTGCCCGCCGCTAAGCACTCCGCCCTTGCGTTTGAGCATCTCTTTTAAAACCGGAAAGAGTTCGAAGACCTCGTCCAAACGATCAGCTTTGCCTACGTTTCCAGCTTTCAAACCGACTTCCAGATTCTCCCACACCGTTAGCCCGGGAAAAATGTCGCGCCCTTGGGGTACGTATCCAATCCCCAAGTGCGCGCGTTTATCGACAAGCATATCCTGAATGCTCTGTTCATCAAATTCAATCGTCCCGGAACTTGTAGGAACAAGACCCATAATAGTGTTCAAAAGCGTTGTCTTCCCGACACCATTGCGTCCAAGGAGAGCCACCACTTTATTATCGGGCACCTCCATCGAGACATCCTTCAAAATGAGCGACTCATCGTATCCAGCGAACAAGTTGTCGATCTTGACCAGCGGCTTCTGAGCCTCTGATCCAGTTAGAGAAGATCTATCGGTCTTTGTATCCATTTTTCAGTGATTAACACTACCGGAGTTTTTAGAAACCACAGAATCTACAAGAGTCAGAGAAAAAGAAGCACTTGGCACGCAAGCAGGACACGAGACCGCTTCACAGGAATATGGAGTTCTACATGAGCTTATCATTTTGTGTCTTTTGTGAATTTTGTGGTTTTCTAAATCTAGTGCTTCCTAGTTTGCCGACCGAGATAAACCTCGATGACCTGAGGGTCGCTCTTGACAAAATCGAAGTCGCCTTCCTTCAGCACTTGACCTTGATGAAGGACCGTTACCCGACGAGCGATCTGCCGCACGAATTCCATATCGTGTTCGATTACAATTAGACTATGCTTGCCCTCTAAACTGATCAGTAGCTCGCCGGTACGCTCCGTCTCTTCATCGCTCATTCCAGCAGCTGGCTCGTCGACCAGCATTATCTTCGGATCCTGAGCCAATAGCATTCCAATCTCCAGCCACTGCTTCTGGCCATGTGAAAGCGATCCAGCTAGGTCATTAACGTGATCACTGAGTCGGACTGTATCCAAAACATGGTAAATCTTATCGCGATCATCAGTCGATTCCTTATAGAAAAGCGAGTGCAGCAAACCCCGTTTACCACTGAGAGAGAGTTTCAGATTATCGTAAACCGTATGCGAACGATACACCGTAGGGTTCTGAAACTTGCGACCAATGCCAAGCTGACTAACCTTATGTTCTCGAACTTTCGTTAGATCGACATCCTCTCCATTTTCCTTGTGAAAAACAATCTTCCCCTCATCAGGTTTGGTCCGAGCAGTGATGAGATCCATAAAGGTGCTCTTACCCGCGCCATTGGGCCCGATTACCGTTCGCAGCTCTCCTTCGCTCAAGTAGAAGCTAAGATCGTTCACCGCCTTAAATCCATCAAAAGACTTGGTCACTCCATCCACAGAGAGGATAAGTGAAGTATGTTTTTCTTGTGGAATGTGAACCATCAGGAAACGGAAGAGGTTGAGGCCTCTTCGGGAAGAATCGCTTTCTTTCCTCTCATGCGATCAATCAAAGGCTTCAGTTGCTTAGGCAAACCGATCAACCCGTTAGGCATAAAGAGCACCGTGAAGATAAAAAGCAGGCCAAGAATAATAAGCCAAGAATCTGGATACGCTCTAAGAAAATAGCTTTTCAACAGGCTCACAACAACAGCTCCTAGGATAGGACCAAATTTCGTTCCTCGACCGCCAAAAGCCACCCAGACAACTACGTCCAACGACTTCGCCGGAGTCATCTCGTTTGCGTTAATCCCGCCAACCTGAGGAACGTACAGAGCTCCCGCAGCTCCCGCAATCATAGCGCAAGCAGTGAAGATCAACATTTTGTAGGTAGTTGTCGAATACCCAGAAAACCGTATCCGATTCTCGCTATCACGAATCGCTTGCTGGACCTTGCCAAACTTGGTTTTCAGCACCCAAGCAATCAACAAATAGACAGAGAGCATCAGAATAACACTGGCGATGAAAAGCCAACGCTGAGTCGCCTCCGAATTTATGTTGGCTCCGAATATCTCCTTGAAATCGTTCAAGCCATTATTACCGCCGAAAAGGATATAGGATTGCCCGAACAGCTCTAGGTTGTTCTTGAAGAAGAACAGCATGAGAGCATAGGTGAGGGCCTGAGTTATGATAGAGAAATAAACGCCCTTGATTCGGGAACGAAACACGAGCGCTCCGAAAATAAAGGCCACCAGACCGGGAACGGCGAGCGAAGCGAGAACTGCAAAAGGCGCGTATTCGAAAGGAGCCCAGTACCAAGGCAATTCCGTGTAGCCCTGGAAATCCATAAAAACCGGTAGAGGCGTGTTGTAGACGTCATCGATGCCAATATGCAAAACGAGATACATGCCGAATGCATAGGCACCCAAGGCGAAGAATAGGCTTTGGCACAAGCAAAGCATACCCGTGTAGCCCCACAAAACGTTCAGGCTCATGGCCAGTACGGCGTAGGTCACGTATTTGCCCCATAGCGACAATTGAAACGAGGAAATATGGAAGAAAGATCCCTCGAAGAAAAAGGCATTCATCATCGGTATTGCAAATAGCAATACGACAACCGCGACGATGAACCCTCTAAACTCGATCTTGCTATCGAATACGTTCATGGGTCGCTGCGCTCCAGACTATAGGTTGATAGCTTGTAGCTATTTAGGATTTCACTAATCCTTCTACAGACTAAATTGCTATAGGCTAATATGCTCATGATCAGTCGTCCATGCTCCGAGATTTAGTGGGGAACAAACCTCCAGGTTTCCACTGCAAGAAGAGAATGATCACGAGGAAAACGATGATCTTGCCCATAACGGGCCCAAAGGTTGGCTGTAGAAATTGGTCGACCGTTCCTATACCGAGGGCGGAAATCCCTGCTCCTAGTAGATTGCCTACACCGCCAACCACAACCACCATGAAGCTATCTACGATATAGGTCTGACCCATAGAGGGACCCACGTTGCCAATCTGCGAGAGCGCAGCTCCAGCCAGAGCTGCCAACCCGCAACCGAAAGCAAAGGTAAGCGAATTAACGCGACTCACCGGAATCCCAAGACTAGAGGCCATATTCCGGTTCTGCATGACCGCGCGAATGTATAAACCCAGATTAGTCTTGGATAGCAGTAGCCAAGTCATCACTACAACCACACCGGCGAAAGCGACAACAAACACGCGCGTATAGCTAAGAGCTACCCCTCCAAAATTGAAATTCCCGATCAATATATCCGGTGTATTCACTTGAACATTGGCAGCTCCGAAATTCAAACGGAAGACTTGCTGCATTACCATGGAAAGCCCCCAGGTAGCTAAAAGCGATTCTAGCGGTCGCTTATAGAGGAAACGGAATAGACCCTTTTCCAATCCGTATCCAATTCCTCCCGCCACCAGGAAACAGATCGGAAGCGAAACCCAAAAGAACCATTGGTAAGCCGCAGACTGTTCTCCAAAGCTATCGGCGAAGATATTCTGCATGACGTAGCAAGTGTAGCCACCGATCGCGATGAACTCGCCGTGAGCCATGTTGA
>JANQKI010000235.1 GCA_028281165.1 Opitutaceae bacterium
GGAATGGATGCAACCCAGTTTAGCGCTTCGTTACTGTCAATTTGTATCCAATTGTTGGTTAAAGTAGAAACAATGCTCGATTTATTCTCGATGCTTGGACTATTCGCAAAATAGTTGGCAGCTGAAGCTATGTCGGTTTGAGCCCAATTGTTGGCAATGGTACTCGCTATATTCTCATAGGCTCTCGGTTCCAAGTCGGGTTGCTGTTCTAGCAGCCTGACAGCTTCAAGAGGATCGCTCATGCCGATTCTGGAAAACGCGTTCCGCAAAGTGCGTTCTTTCGCTTCTGAATCCATCATGGAGTTAGCGTATTCGATAGCCCGAGCTGGATCGCTGGAGTCGGCGAGGGCATTGCCAATCATCATTTCGTACGTTCGACGCGTTTGGCCTTGAGGCAGATCTTCGGCGAAGGCGCGAGCCTCGTCCACATCCTTTCGTATCCAAGGTCCCACCATTTGTTGCATAGCGAAGTCTTTTGTATTGGGATCTTCATGATTGGCTGCCCAATCGAGGAGCTCGCTGAATCGATTCTGTGGCCAGTTGCTTGCTACCTGCGATAGGGCCTGCTGCAAGTTGTGCGGATTTTCGATGATCTCGAGAGAATCGAGAGCCGCGTCTGGATCTTTCTTCGTTTGAGTTGGTAGTGAAGCGATCATTACCTTTTCGTAGCTGTTTTGATCGAGTTTTTCTCGAGACCAATTCAGCGCTTCTTCAGGATCCTCTCTCATCCAACGCTGAGTCATGCGAACAAGGATCTGGTCTTTGGCATACGAATCGGGAATTCGATCCAGCACCGGAATCAGTTCTTTCCCGAACTGATATCTGCTCACTATTCGCAGCGCGGCATCGGAATTTTCCAGTTCGCCGAATTCGCTTTCTAGAATCGAGATAGCAGTCGTTGCGTCTCTTTGTAGGGCCTGGCTCAATACGCGGCCAATCATGCCCGTATTGTAGTGATTGAACTCGTCGAAAATATGAAATGAGGCGGACAGGGCCTCGAAAGGCTGATTTCCCGCCCAATTGGACAGTACGGAACCCAGAGCTTGCAGCTGAGCTTGAGGACTTTCAATCAGATTGGCCATTTCCAAGGCTCCGGTTGGATCGCTCTTTGCCAGTTCTCCCAGCATCCGATTTAATTGGCGGCCGTTGTTTGTCTCCCATGCGCGATTCGCAATGGCAGCTTGAACCGTTTCTAGGGTCACTTCGCCTAATGGCTCGCCACTTGAATAGTTATAACGCTTCCTAAGCAGCTCGTTCAAATCGGCGTGAAGCTGCTTATCGTTTTGGTTGCGAGCTTCATTCCTCAAAGCGATGTAGCCTGCCTGAAGATTGTAGGGCGACTGGCTGATTTCGTTGAGGAAGGTTGCTGCCTTGCTTAAGGATTTCCAAGCGATCGCATTTACGACTACGGGTATGGCTCTCTCAATTACATTGTTGGTCGGACTTCCATTGATAAAGGCAACGATTCCGTTGAGATCTTCTATAGCCCAGCGATAGACAAGCACGTGGAGGGTTTCCGCCCAAAACTTGTCGTTAGCCATTGGCAGCATTCGAGTGGCAATGCTACTGAAATCCGCTTTTTCGATACGGCCTACAGCGTCGTAGATGGGCAACTGGTCGATAATAGCGAGGGGGTGGCTTTTTCGTTTATTCAGCAGATCGAAAAAGGAATCGGCGGTCAGCTTTGAGCGTTGTTCCAGAAATTCGAATACCTCCTTTGAAATGCTCTCAGGATCTGCAGAGCCTCTCGTATTGATAGGCAATTCCATGTAGCTTGCCTCCTGATGCATTGTTTGACCTTTATTTTTCTGAAGATTTTCCAAGGAACGCCCGAGAAAAAATCCTGAAATTCCAACTACGGCTAGAATGGGAAGAAAGCGCTTCATCGAGTAACGGCCCTTCCATAGGTTGACCTTTGCTTCCGATAACCTTCTATAACTTTGGCCACGGTCTCTCTGGTAGCTGGATCGCTAATTTGGTTCATGAGCGCTTCCGCCGCATCCAGATCTCGTAGAGCGAATCTTCGATTTGTCGCCAGTGAGCGTAACACCGTGTCCCGGTCTGATCCCTTGGGCAGATCATCAAGGCGGGTAACCAGAGCTTCGGGATTCTGACTCGCCATCCTTTGAGCGACGGAGTCAAGTCCAGCTTGCCGTATCTTCTCGTTTTCGATCTCTCTGATATGATCGATGGCTCCATCAAGATCACTGGATGACCATTGCGCGGCAATGTTGGAAATAATGTTGCTAGCTCTCTCATCGTCTTGAAAAATTTCCAGAGCAGAATTGAAAGCGCCTAGCGGGTCGGTTTGAGCCCATTGCGAAAAGGCGTTTCTCGCGATATTCGTAGAGGTGTTTTTGTCTTCTACTTGAATGGCATATTCGATGGCCTTTATGGGGTCGAGATTGCTCAATCCGTTGCCGATGGCGTACTGGAAACTGCGTTTCAGATTTCCCTCAGGCAGGGCGTCCGAGAAAAGTCTGGCTCCTTCGGGATCGTTGGCGGCCCACTGATGACTCACTGCCTGTAGTCCAGATTCCATTACGTCGGTGTCATCGATGCTCAGCGTCCAGTCGACAAACTCCATCAGGTTCGTATTACCCCAGGAATTGGCGAGATGCTGCATGGCGTTTTTCCTTTGTTCCTTGGACTGTATTTTGCTCCAGAGCTCGTTTACGCCTTCGCCGCCTTTGTGTCGATAAGCGGAGTCCATCATGTTGGGAATATAGGTCTCCGCTTGAGAGGGTGGCAGCGCGTTGCTTATCCAGTCGAAAGCTACTTCCCAATCGACGTTGGCGAGTTGATTGATGTGGTTGCTGATCTGCTGCTGTTTCATCCGGGAGGATGGCAATTGCTGGAATTCGGAAATAAGCTCTTTTAGCTGGTCCGCTCCGGCGCGATGGAATGACACATTTCGAATAATATTGAGGAAATCGTTTTGCGAAAGGTTGCCCTTCAGCCAATGGTAGGTCTTTAACGTGTCCTCACCACTTGTTCTGCTGGTTACATTTCGTAGGACTTGTTGCATGTCTCGCTTTGCAATGGTCCCTGTTGTGAATAGTTCACTGAAGCTTGACAGGGCTTCGACGGTGTTTGGCCAGCTCATATAGGAAAGGCGCATCAGGGCCTGGCTCCGGGCGTTTTCATTGGGGATTTGGGAGAGCCATCCAAGGGCTGCCTGAGGATCGTTGCGAAACTGAGTTGTGAGCAGTTGATTAAATTGATTTTGATCTTTCTCCCAAAGCTTAACCTGGAAGGCCTCTTCTATAGCCGTTACAGCGAGACTTCCATTTCCTCCTCCCATCAGGGCATTGAGCCGGGGATCGTTGAGGCCTCTAAACGCTCCGAAAGCGCTTCGCTTCGCCCGGTTGGGAAGTCTATTGGCGAAGGAGTACGCTGCTTTGTAATCGGCCTGCGCCCAGTAGCGAAAGGCCAGGGGAACGAGACTGAGTACTCTGCGATCTTCGGATCTCGTTTTGAAGAAGGCGAATACTTGATTAGGTTCGATGGTTATCCACTTTATCAGGACAATCAGTTTCAATATGTTCCACTGGCCTCCTTGACTCTCTAGCATCTGGTTCAGGAGTAGCTCAAACTGATTGGGAGCGAGGCGTTCGATAAGGGCTATCGTATAGTAATGCGATTTAAAGATGTCCCGCGTTTCGTGGGCTTCGGCTATCA
>JANQKI010000250.1 GCA_028281165.1 Opitutaceae bacterium
TAACTACCAGCTTGTCACAATTCGCGACCAAGAGGTCGCTCTTGCGACAGCAGCACGTTGGAAGAAGAAAATTAAGAAAAATGTGTTTCAAACTTTTGATAAACCGATTCTTCATATTCATCTGCCTGACCTTAAGCATTGATAGCCTGTGCGTTGCTACAGATTACTCTAGGATTGAAGATCTCTTAGCGCCTATCACCGCAAACGTAAGGGAGAGTATTGATTCCGATACGTCGCCCGGCATAACATTTCAGGCCATATGGAAAGGTGAAATTATTTATGCGCATCACTATGGGCTTGCTGACATTGAAAAAGGAACGCATCTTACTCCCTCGACTCCAATTAGGTTAGCGTCTTTGAGCAAAGCATTCACGGCAATGGCTATAATGATATTGGCCGATGAAAAGAAGCTGTATCTAGATTCCCCAGTCTACACGATAATTCCTGAGTTGAGACGCTTTAAAAACGTCACTATTCGGCACTTGCTGAATCATACTTCGGGAATCCCCGACTACCACAATTCAGAAATATTGCGAAGCTATAACTACGATAAAAAACGAGAACTGCGTAATCGGGATTTGGTTGCGCTTTATGAAAAATGGGGAGAACTCAAATTTGTATCTGGTAGTCGATTTCAATACAGTAATCCGGGATACGAAGTCTTAGCCCTTATAATAGAAAGAGTGTCTGAAAAAAGATATGGAGATTATCTGCATTCCCGAATTTTCGAACCACTTGGGATGGTTCATTCAATGGTCAGGGACAATCCCGACGTTTTTGTAGAATGTTCAGCCCTGGGTTACAGGAAAAGCAACAACAAGAAAGATCAATGGATTGTAAACGACGAGCATTGGGCCAATGGCATTCTTGGCGCAGGCGGGGTTTACGCTTCATTAGATGACCTTCGAAAATGGACTAGGGCAATTCGAACCCGATCTTTAATTAGCGAGGAAATGTCGATGCAGGCGTTCACACCGGTTGAACTATTAGATGGTTCAACTTCCAATTATGGATTTGGCTGGGTACTATCCGCAATCAAAGGGCATCGTGCAATCCATCACACCGGAAGCTGGGTCGGGTTTCGAACCGCCATCGCAATATTTCCCGAGAATGACCTTGAGATAATCGTCTTGTCGAATTCAAGCTCTGCGAATCCAACCATCCTAAGAAACACTATAGCGGAATTTTTGCTCAAAGAACTAAAAGATTAAAAATATAAACCTCCAACAAGACATTTGAAGTAACTCCGAGATGCCCACATCTCGTTCGCACTTCAATTCGACGTTGTCGTGCATCGCTTCGCTCGCACGACAACGGTGTGCGGATTGCCATCCGCTTGTTGCGTGTCCGCTTCGCTCCCCAACAACAAACGGAAGCAAACAGTTCGCATCGCCACGGACTTGCGTCCGAGCCGACACTCATGTTTGATCCGTGCACCGTTATCCCGCTAAAACTTGAATACAGATTAATTGGATCAATAATGCCACAATACATTGACGGGTTTGTCTTTCCCATTTCTCGTGATCGTTTAGACGAGTACAAGCGTGTTGCCAAAGCGGTTGCTGAGATTTATCACGAACACGGCGCGATCGACTACCGGGAGTTTGTTGGTGACGACCTGAATCGGGAGGGAATACGCCAGTTTCCTGAACTGATCAATGCGATGGATGGTGAAACCGTTGTGTTTGGCTGGATCATTTTTGCATCTCGTGAGTCTCGTGACATGGTAAATGAACGGGTCGAGGCTGATCCAAGGATGGCAGATTTGGTCGCTCCTTTGTTAGATCCTTCGAATCCGGTCTTTTCCCCAACGCGTATGGCTTATGGCGGATTTCAGCCGCTTGTCCAATTCATAAACGGAGATGTCGGATAGCAATGCGTTGGACCGAAGTCGCTAAACCGTTACCAAACTCGCGGGATAGGCTTCCCCATTTTATCCCGCTCGAACACTGGCGAGTCGCTTATCGACTCGGTCAACTTAAACGGTAGAAGGCAATATATCTGTGGTGATTATGAAAATAGAAGAGATAATCGACTATGTTGTTTCTGAGTATAAAGACGTAGTCGTTGCAGAGAACTGGGGAGAACGAGGACTATTCTACAACCCCGGCAGGAAGCTTCCTAAAGGCGTCTATATTCTTACTTTCAAAGAAAAAGACGGGCCAAATGACAAGGCATCAAATGTGAATAGGCCTAATGTTTACAGACTTAATTTAGGTCTTTCCAAGAGCACGTTCAAAGCAATGTTCAATGATATACCTAAGAGGCCAGCAGCAGGTCAAATAATTGATACTGGCCATAGTTTTGATACCTTGGATACCATTATGCCTCATCCTGTATACGGGTGGAGTTCATGGGTCTGCGTGTTAAATCCATCACGTAATATTTTTGAGAAACTAAAGCCATTAATCCGTGAAGGCGTTGAACTAGCCAAGGCGAAATACATAAAAAGGGTTAAATCGTGAATTCGCCTTCTAGCAAGCGCCTGCACTGGATGCCTTTTCCGCGCTTCGCGCTCCAAAGTCACCCGTGAGGCGAGCGTTGAGTAGAATGTGTATAGAAAGCGAAAGTGATTTGAACTTGGTTCTTCAGGCAGCATTCCCGAACGAAGAAGATCGCTCCAAGGCTTCTGAGATTCTAAACGACTACGGGAAGGAATCATTTCACAGAGAAATTCCAAGAGTTCGAGCAGCTATCATCAAAGCGGCAAACGAACGACTGGAAGATCTAGAAAAATACACCGAAATCGCATGTTGCGACTACAGGGACATTCTCTGCATTGCTGAGTATCCTAAACAGTCTAAAAAATGGAATATGAAGAAAAGGAATCCTGAAAAGTATCAAAAGCTAGTGAGTGAAGACCTTGAGCAGTATTCAGGTTGGGTAAAAAGAATGAAGAGTACGTAACCATATAATGGATATAATCGGTACTAGCTCCGCCGGTCCCATTACCTCCTCTTAACGATATGCAGAACTAAGATGACCAAGAAACCACAAGGTAAATTCTCTATACAACACCTAGGTCGTCACGGAACTATTCGTTTTGAAACAAAAGAGAAGACACTTGAGCTGGAGTGGGAGATGTCCGGAGTAGAAGATTACCATATTCTGCTAACAACCGACGATTCGAAGGATTGGCGATACCCCGGCGATGAAAAGATCGATGAATCGATTCGGAAAGAAATAATCAATGAACTAGGGAAATGGTTGGAATCACAGAAAATTCGGTCAGATGCTTTTGCTCCAATCAAAAGAAGCTACTTTTGAAAATATGAAGAATCAAAACCATATCAAGGCAGTGGATACAACAATCTACAGTCGCTCCGCTCCTTGCGGCCGCGTATCATCTTAACGTTAACTGAGGAAAAAGAAACGAGCAGATCGAAAAATAAATCACCATACGCTCCCATTACTACTTCGACGACTGAGAAGGAAGACAAGAGGTTGGCCAACCGTCGGGATAGAAGAACGAATGCCGTTCTGCTGAAGGTTGCCGAAGATGATGAAAAATTGGTAGATCGAAAGTCGACGAGTGATGTCTGGGCTTTCGACAAGGATGGAAAGAGAAGATTCGACCCTAAAGCCGAACCCAAGGCACTGAGAAAATAGTCAGAGTCAACCATTTATTGGATACAATCAGTACCAGCTGTGCCGGTCTCGATCATGTTAGCTAGGGATTGAATGGAAAAGTGGCAAATACTCGAAGAGGCGGACTTGACCCTCGATTCTTTCCTATCGTGCAAATACTAGACGGCGTTGTTAGCGCGTCGGCCGGCTAGGACGAGGTCGAGGCGTCCGTCTTGGTTGAGATCGGTGGCCTTAAAGTCGTAAGCTTGCTGATCTTGGTCGTATAGAACTTTTCTATCGGAGAAATCTATTTATCGAAACGCTAAAAATGATTTTGAGGTCTGGCATCTTTTATTGATCAGCTACTTGGAGTCATGACTTGTCTGAAAAATTAGCTGGAATACTTAACCCATAATGACCAGCTTTGGCTCGTAAACCCTTAATCTCCTTACCTCAATCTCTTGCGCTATGCTCGATAGTCCTCTCTCTTTGCTCAACCTCGGCTTGCTTGGAGCCTCCACTTCCTGGCCATTCTTCGTATTGGTTTTGGGGATACTTTTCATTATTCTTGCCATCGCGGTTTTCCGTTTTCACGCCTTTATCGCCTTAATCTTGGCCGCGATTCTCGTTGGAGTGCTATCTAGTTCGCTGCCAGGCGATGGGAATCACATCATTAAAGCCATCAACCTCTCGATGACGGAATTCGGGGTGACGGCTGGCAAGATCGCCTGGGTCATCGGCTTAGCCTCGATAATCGGACTCTGCTTAATGGAAAGCGGAGCTGCGGATAGGATCGTGCGCAGCATGGTCAGAGCCTTGGGCGAAAAGCGAGCCGGGTGGGCCATGATGCTGTGCGCTTTTTTCCTCTCGATTCCCGTTTTCTTCGATACCGTTTTCTTTTTACTGATACCGCTGGCTCAAGCGTTAGCATTTCGACTTGGCAAACGCTACCTCTATTTCGTCATGGCCATGTGCGCAGGAGGGGTGATCACTCACGGTCTGGTCCCGCCGACTCCCGGACCTCTGGTCATGATTGAAACGCTGCAGCTGGATCTCGGCTTTGCCATGGTGGCGGGGATTGTCATGGGTTTGCCGGTTGGCGTCTTCGGCCTGTATGTAGCCAATTGGATGGACAAGAAGTACAACTTTTCTCTTCGAGAGAGCGCGGGTATCAAGATAGCGGATTTGGAGTCCATCGTAAATAAGGAGGACAAGGAACTGCCGTCTTTCTTCCTTTCTATGATGCCGGTGGTACTGCCAGTCTTTCTGATATCTTTCGCCTCGAGTGTTAAGGTTTGGGGCGGGGGGCTGCCGAGCGGGGCGCTTTCGACGATCGAAGTGCTGGGGAATAAGAATTTGGCCATGTCTCTGGGAACGGTGATTGCCCTCTACTTGATGGCTAGCCAGCGCAAGTTGAAGATGGGGCCGCTCTGGAAGACCATGGAAGGGCCTATAGCTACGGCCGGCACAATTATCCTCATCACTTCCGCGGGCGGAGCTTTTGGAGCGATGATCCGCTATGCTGGCGTCGGCGATGCGGTAAAGGCGGCCACCGAAGGAACCGGTTTCTCTTTCATCCTCCTTGCTTGGATCATTGCCGGTGTCCTGAAGGTGGCTCAAGGCTCCGGAACGGTTTCCATGATCACCACATCCGGAATCATGGCAGCGATCCTTGGCGTTGGCGGTCCGCCTGAAGCTGTCATGGATCTTGGATACAATCACGTCTATATTTTCGCGGCCATCGCCTTTGGCTCGAAAATGGGTTCCTGGATGAACGATAGCGGCTTTTGGATCGTCTGCAAATTGAGCGGATTCACCGAGGGCGAAACCTTGAAGACCTGGACCGTTCTCCTGGCGTCTATTGGGATTTTCGGTCTGATCGAGGTGTTGATTTTTGCGACTATCTTTCCGCTGCAATGACGCTTGCTGCGCTTTTTTGGAGGTATTTACTCATTTGGCTCGAATAAGCTCTTCATTGACGAAACGTCGATTTTTTCGATAATGCCTCGCATGAAATTGCTTAACGGAGGTGCAAACGGCTTTCGAGATTTCTTGGCGTTGATGATACTTGCAGCCCTGGTTCCCGCGATTTCAATCGATGCTTTCGCTAAGAAGAAAGGTCCTTACGACCTCAAATTTGGCATGGTAGCTCTGGGGCCAAATAACGAAGCTGTCGTATTTTCAGAGACACGACATGTGGAAAAATATACCGATCCGAGCCATTTGCATGGCTTTACCGTGACGCGAAGAGATGGCGGTCAATTCCTTGCTTACTATAAAGTGCGTTTTCCCGAACCGTTGAAGAAGATTAGCGATGGCATGCGCAAGTTTTTCACCATAACGGAGAATGGACGGGCCTTTCAATCGCCCGAAGGGTTTCATCGCGGACGCTACGCGGAGCACTTTCGATTCGACGAGTCTGATCCTGTCGGAATTTACGAAATGGAAATCTACATCGACGGCGAATTATATAAGAAAATCGAATACGAAGTGATTTCGATGGAAAGCGAAGAGCTTCCGTTCTAAATTAGTGATCTCGTTGATCGAAGCGTTTTGATTTCCAGGCCAGCGTTGCGGAGGCTATTCCAATGATGAAGATTGCCACGATCCCTACGATTTGGGGTGAAGTGGCGCTGAGTAAGGCGTATCCAGCAAATGGAGCGATGATGCCTCGTAATCCGCTAGCGACGGTATACACGCTTAGGTAATTGGAGACCTTATCGTTGGGAGCTACTTTTGTAATCCAAAGCGAGGCAACCAGGCGTCCACCTCCTTCCGCTATACCGAAGAGCACGGAGGAGACGATCAACCAAGCGAGTGTTTCGCTGGCGAAAAAGAGGCCGATGGAGACAGCCATGAAGACGCTGGCTAACAGACGGGTCCTTATGAAATTGTAACGATCAAACAAGACTCCCCAAAGTTTCACGGTCAGGAATGACAGTATAAGCGGAATGGATTTAAGGAGCATGCCTGCTTGCGTGCCCGAAAGATTGATACCGTATTTCGTATTTACGAGGTATTCCATTCTGATGGGAAGGGTCATGAAATTTCCCATTTCGATGGTGACCCATATGATAAGCAAGGCGCCGAAAGTTTTGTCCTTCCAAAGCAGACTGAAGTTATGCCAGGGACGATGGCCGGGTTGCATCACCAGGCGATCAGAAGGCATCCGCGAATAGCAGAGCGAGGCTAAGCTAAACCCAAGTACGCTGGAGAAGAGAACCCACTTGTAGTAGGAGAGATCGGCATCCAGCGCTTTGCCGCAGATGTAGACGGTGATGATAACGCTGGCATGGGAAATCATCTGAAAGGAAGAGAGCCGTCTCCCGCGTTCGCCCGAATCGTAATTTTGAGCGTAAATCTGCATCATCATGACCGCTCCTTGAGGCGAGAGGAAGAGAACGGTCATGGCGCAGACGAGATAGGTTTCCAGATTGTTGGTGAAAAGCGTCACCGTTAAGGTGAAGGCGGTGAAAGCGGTGTAGAAGGAGCAAGCCCGGTTGCAGTATACTTTCAAGTGGGTAGCGATCCAAAGAAAGATAGGCGTCATCAGCATGCCGATAGACCCTGCCGACATGAGAAAGGCTTTGGACGCGTTTGGGGCATCGTAAACCTTGATGGCGATGTAGAGCATGAAAGTGCCGATAATGGCCTCGTTGATCCCGGCTCCTATCCCGCGTATGCGGTCCCAGCGATAGGTGGTCTTGGCTCGAGTTTTCTTTAGCTCCTCGGCCGAGTCTTCTTTTTTATTTTGCACGGAAGAACGGGTCATTGATGGCAGCGCTCCTGCCAAACCTTGTTGCTTATGCTCATACTACAAGCTGTATTTTCAGATCAGATACTTCCGCGTTTTAAGTCGGAGTCGGAATCTTAGTGGGCGAGTAAAGGGTTTATCCTAAAGGGCAACGACGTCGTAAGTAAAATTTCGCTCCCTGGTGATCGTATCAGTCTATTTGAATTTGAGCTGTTCTACTTATTATTTTGGCTTTGAAATTCCCGATTCGTGGCTTCTTTCTAGCGGCAGTGAGTGAGCCTCTGAATGCGATGAGTAGTTGAGCGGGTTGGGATGAGCTATGCTTACTAGCGAACGTGTGTATGGGTCCTGCTGCCATTTGGGGTGAATGGAGTTCTAGTTTTATATTATCTAAGTAGTTTCCTTCCCATTCTTTTTGTATCCAGTTTTGTGTTATATTTCCTTGTTTAATGAATCTATAATTTCTCTGGCCATCGGCTTTTCGATCAATTGAATCCTCACTGATGCTGCAAGAAATAGAGCCATGCGCCTTCGAGCGCGCCCTTCCTCTCATTTCTCACGAGCCCCCTGGTTTCATGATGGCCATTACGATTTTAAAGAGGATTCGCCTGGGACGCGTTTTTGTTGATGATGTCAAAAAACCAAATTGCGCCCTCGCTCTCTCTTCCTCTGGTTGGCATGCGGCTCTTGGTTCATTCGAAACTAAGGACTTGCCGCAAATTGCAGAGCTTGTGTTCGGCGCTGAGGGGCTGGTGGATAACGATTTCTATAGCATACGCGTTTCTCGCTTGGCGTGGGTTGGACAGGAAATGGAATTGAGGGCTCCGTCCGCAGGAAAATTGCTGGAACGTGAAATGCGTGTTTTGAAAGCGAGTCGGGAAAACCTGCCTCCTCTCGTATCCGATCATCGTATCCAGGAATTGGATGAAGAGGGCTACCTGCAAGCCAGCAAGTTCATACCAATGCTTCCTGTCTATTGGCCGGAACCCTCCAAGTTATTGGGAAAGGGCATGGCGAAAGCCCTTATCGAAGAGGGTAGGGTTAGGGGTGTTTGCTATTCCTGCTGCCAAGCCGGCGATTTGCATGAGCCACACATTACCATTGACGAGCCTTTTCGTGGACAAGGTATCGGGAAATTGATTACGCAAGCTTACACGCGATCTTTGCTTGAAGAGAACAGGCGTATCTTCTGGAGCCACTACATCGATAATGAGATATCGGGAAAATGCGCCAAAACGGCTGGGTACCTTTCGTATGGTTCGGTCAAGGTCTTGCAGTATATCGAAAAGAAGTAGGAGCGGTTTTAGGCCGCGATAAATTGCGTGGAAGAAATAATAAATCGCGGCGTAAAGCCGCTCTACCTTTTGCGAATTTTTCTAATCCACGGAAACTCCCTCCCTCTTCTTCTTAATCTAACTTCGAAACTCTTGAAGCAGAAAGAAAGAAGGGGAAGCAGAAGAAGATTTGAACAAGATGAGCTAGGTTAGATATTTAAAGAAAATTCTTGATTTATTCCCGGGGTGACCATTTCTTGGTGACGGATTTCTTTCGTACTATGAAAATTCTTATCGTTTCTTCATCGTTAAATCCCGAAAGCCGAAGTCAGGTTATGGCCCGCAAGCTTCTTGATATTTGGAGTAGCGAATCGTTTGAAGTCGAACTGCTTGATTTGCGTGAGGTTGAATTGCCGTTTTGCGATGGAGGAGCGGCTTACGGCCATGCGGAAGTGGCTCGCGTCCGAGAGATTGTCGAATCTGCTGATGCTTTCGTATTCGCTACGCCGATATACAATTTCAACGTAAACGCCGCTTTGAAAAACTACCTCGAACTGTTTGGCCGAACAATGGAAGGCAAAGTGGGGGGATTTCTTTGCGCGGCGGGTGGAGCATTGAGCTACATGTCGGTCATGAGTTTTGTGAGTAGCGTGATGCTCGATTTTCGTATGCTCATTCTGCCCCGAATCGTTTATGCGGCGCCTAGCGATTGGGATGGCGATGCGTTGAACGAAACGGTTGGCGGTCGCTTAAATCAATTCGCTACCGATTTTGCTACCCTTGCTTCTAAGCTTTCGGATTAACTGAAATCTTTTTGCGTACCCATATTTTTGGTACGCGCTACACTTCGCTGGGGGCTTGCTGTTAATTGCGGCACCGTTTTAACAGCTCTCCAATGAGCTTGCCAACATCGCATTGGAAGGCATTAAAGTTGGCAGTAGATGTTCGATTCGCAGAATGCTAGCGTTGCCGATGTTTGCCAGGCCTATCAGCTGGTTGACGAGGAGACGCTGTCTAACCTTCGCAAGTCTTCCAACGACCTGGGTCGTTCGCTAGCCAATCTTCTCCTCGAACAAGGCCATGTAAAAAAGAACGCCCTATTGGATTCCGTAGCCAAATATCTCGGTCTGGAGCGCCGCGAGCAAGTGCCTCCGGATATTCCGAAGGACATCATTAACCTCATCGACACGCCGCTTGCTCGCATCTACGGAGCCGTTCCTATCGAGGCTGCGAACAACAATGTCACTTTTATTGTAGTCGATCCTTTCAATACCCAGGTTACTGACGATCTCACTTTTGCCTTGGGGAGGGAGGCTCGAGCCGAGGTCGCTGATCCGTCCACCGTCGATGAGCTTCTGGACGTCTACTATCGCACCAGCGACGCGGACTATCAGGGCATTCTGGAAGAGGTCGAGCACCGCCCTGGCGATCTGGATGACGACCTGACGCCTGAAGACCTGCTCAACATGGCGGGCGAAACGCCTATCATTCGTTTCGTCAATCTAGTGCTGGCTCAAGCGATCAAAGACAAGGCCTCGGATATCCATTTCGAACCCTTTGAGGACCAATTTAAAATCCGTTATCGAATCGATGGAGCGCTCTACGAAATGTCGCCCCCGCCTCGGGAATTGGCGGTTCCGATCATTTCTCGCATCAAGGTGATTGGAAACTTGAACATTGCCGAGCGTCGCGTTCCCCAGGATGGCAAGGTGCGTCTCACGATTTCAGGACGCCCGGTGGATCTGCGGATATCGACCCTACCGACCCAATTTGGCGAAAGCGTGGTTCTGCGTGTGCTGGACCAGAGCGCGACCTCTCTCGAATTGGAAAACATCGGAATGCCGCAAGATGTGCTCGAAACCGTTGAAAAGGCTATCGCGAAGCCCAACGGGATTTTTATTGTCACCGGTCCAACGGGATCGGGGAAGACCACGACGCTTTATAGCTGTTTGAAGCGACTCAACAAAGTCGAGTCTAAGCTGATGACAGCTGAGGATCCCATCGAGTACGAAATCAACGGGATCATGCAGCTGGCCGTAAATTCCACCATCGATCTCACTTTCGCCAATGCTCTCAAAGCCTTTTTACGCCAGGACCCTGACGTCATTATGGTAGGCGAGATTCGAGATTTGGAGACGGCTCAGATCTCAATCCAAGCCTCGCTCACCGGACACTTGGTTCTGACTACGCTGCATACCAACGATTCCGCAGGGGCGGTGACGCGGCTCATGGATATGGGCATCGAAGAGTTCCTCATCGCGTCTTCTTTGGAGGCGATTCTGGCTCAACGCCTTTTGCGTCGCATTTGTATCGATTGCCGGAAATCGTACATGCCCAACGCCGCGCTTTTGGGTCAACTCGAGCTGGATCCTTCCATCGTGGCCGACAGGGAATTCTATAATGGATCTGGCTGCGCGTCTTGCGCTCGGACAGGCTATCGTGGGCGCCTAGGTATTTTCGAAATGCTGGAGGTCAGCGAATCGATTCGAGAGCTGATAAGCGAAGGAAGACCAGCCATGGCGATTCGGGAGCAGGCTCTTCAGCTCGGTATGCGAACTCTTCGAGAAGACGGCCTCCGCAATATCTTTATGGGGGCGACAACTATTGACGAAGTGATACGTTATACCTGAGAATGCGCGTTCTTTAGATCCGATTCTCCTCCCGCAATATGGCCCAGTTTCAGTTTGTAGCTTTGGATAATTCAGGCAAGGAGCGGCGTGGCATGGTGGACGCTCCTTCCCGCGAGCTGGCCGCCACGCAGATCCGAAGCTATGGTCTTTTGCCGGCTCGTGTCACTCCCATGAAGGCTGGGAGCAAGCGCTCCTCCTCTAACGAAAGCGAGTCGGCCACCAGCGTTGCGGTGGAGGCTCCCATGTCGAAGCCAACCTATATCGGTTCGGCAGTTGGAGAAAAGGCGCTGACCATGTTCACGCGTCAGCTAGCCACGCTTTTGCAAAGCGGACTCTCCTTGCTTCACAGTCTTGAGACGCTGATTGCTCAAGAGCGAAATGTAGCCTTCAAATGGGTGCTGCGTCAGCAGGTGGACAATATCCGTTCTGGCAATACGTTTTCGGAAGGCTTAAGCAAGTTTCCCAAGGAATTCGATCCGCTTTACGTGAACATGATTAAGGCTGGAGAAGCGAGCGGTACTCTTGATATCACGCTTGGCCGATTGGCTTTGTATCTGATCAAGACGCGACAAATTAAGCAGAAGATTTCTCAAGCCTCGATTTATCCTGTAGTCGTTTTCTGCATATCATCGGTCATTATGCTTTTCTTGATGGTGTTTATCGTTCCGCGTTTCGAGGACGTTTTCGCCAAACAAATGAGCGGACAAGAGTTGCCGCAATTGACTCAATTCATTCTCGGACTAAGCCAACTCATGACCACTAACTGGCTGGCCTTAGTCATTGGGCTGGGTGTTGTTGTAGTGGCGCTAACACTACTCAAGGCTTCGGAATTCGGCATAACGGTCCTGTCTTTCGTCAAGCTTCGAGCTCCCCTTATTGGGGACTTGTTTCGCAAGATCTATATTTCGCGCTTCTGTCGAACATTCGGAACGCTGCTGGAGGGCGGGGTGCCTATTCTCGAGGCCCTTAATTATTCGCGTGACGCCATTGGCAATAGCTTCGTGATGCGAGCTATCGATAAGGTGCGAAATCGCGTAAAGGACGGCGAGCCGCTGGCCAAGCCTATGACATCAGTCGGCGTTTTCCCTCCCATGGTTTCCAGCATGGTAGAGGTTGGCGAAGAGTCGGGCGAGCTGCCGGAGATGCTCGACCAGATAGCGGATATCTATGACGACGAGGTCGATGCCTCTATCGGCAGCGTGACTTCAGTCATCGAACCCTTTTTGATTATTCTTCTGGCCTTGTTCGTAATGGTCATCGCCATCGCCCTGTTCCTGCCCTTCATCAAGATTATGCAGTCGATCGCCAATTGAGCGAGACTTGCCTTAGCTTTTGTATTCGAAATAAAGATACGAATTCTATTTGCGGATAGCCTTTTCCAATTGCTCCAGATCGAAGCTCTCGCCCGGTTTGATTCCGTTTTTCTGGAACCAGCCTTGATTCATTTCAAGAGCGTAGAGAATATCCTCGCGAATCGACTTTACCGGGTTCTCGTCATGCGGATACATCTTGCGGATTTCGCGGAGCACCCCATCGCTGGTGAAGAATCCAATATCCAGCGGAATGTAGGTATTGCGCATCCAGAAAGACATTCGAGTCGGTTTCTGGTAGACGAAGAGCATACCTTGGTCAGCTGGCATGCTTCTACGATACATCAAGCCTCTGGTTTGCTCGGAGCGTTCGATGGCAAGTTCGATTTCGATCGTTTTGGGTCCGAGGCTGAGTTGGACAAGACCGCTCGAACCCGACTCCTTGGCGTCTTCCGAACAGGCTTGGTTCAGCAAGATTACCGAAGCCGCAAAGACGGTTCTTAGCGCAGCGCTTATTGGATGCATGATCGTCTTATCTTCGCTTCGTAGCTGCGAAGCAATGCGGAATGTTCAAGGCATTCGTTGGCGATCTCTAATTGACGCTCTCCAAGTCCGCTTCGATATAGGCCAGCGACTCCGAGGATACCTTTTCTTTCCAGGAAACGATGCCATTCGCTAGCTCGCTTGCCCGTAGCTCGAAGGTAGGGAATACGCTGTCGCCGAAAATGTTGATGATTTCGAAGCTCATCATGGCATCCTCTTCCGACATATCAAAGGTCATCATTCCGAAATTCATCGATTCGGAATAAGGCTCCTGTATTGAAATAACGGATTCAGAATCTTCAAGATAATCGCTGGTCGGGTCTTGAGCCAGGGGGCTGCTGACGAATTCATATAGGTCGTATCCGCCTTTTTGCGACATTGGAATCGCTTTGATTTCCGCTTCATCATCGTCGCCTGAAAGGAGCGCGACTCCATTGATCTGCTCGCCTTTTATAAAATCGAACAAATGGTCTCGCTCAGACTCAAAGGCGACCCAGGAGTTTTCGTCTCCCGAAGTGGCGTTAGTCCAGCTGCTTCCGCTAAGCAGGATTTTGAATTTCGCTTCGCTGCTGGACAGACCTTCTTTTAGCCATTCCAGCTGCTTTTCTCCTAGTAGCGTCTGATCGTTGCCTGACTCTCTGTAGGTGAAGGTGTCGAGAAAGAAGAAATCAACGCCACCGTATTCGTATTTGAAGTACGTTCCAGGAGCCTCTTCCGTTCCATAGCTTGGATTAGCCCAGTAGCGACGGAAAACCTCAAGAGACTTTAACGTATCGCTTCTGTCTTCTTTAGCGGTAGGAGCATCCCAGGTGGCTAGTTGGGGAATAGAGCGCAGCAATGGTTGAAGAAAGGGGACGTCGCGCTGCTTGCGATACTGTTCAGCTTGGAAAGTGGGGTTGAGGTTCAGCAGCGATTCGTTTTCGCCGACCCAGAAAAAGGCGTGAGGGCGGGCGTTTTGCACTTGGAGCCAGATGGCCTGCAGTCCATCTGAGTCCACTTTAGCTCCCGATCCGAAGGCTATGGTGAATTTTACCTGTGAATCTGGAGCTGGACTGGTTAAAAGCGGATAGCCGCCTCGCTCTCTAGATTCCTCCAGGGATTTTCCGTCGAGTAGAATCTGGTAATAATAGAATGAACCGTATTTCAGATGGGAAAGCTCGATTTCTACACAGTAGTCGTTTTCTGGCGACGCTTTGATTGCTTTTGTCGTTATGGCGTTTTTGAAACTGGAAGATTCGCTATAACGAACGGAAAGTTCATGTTCTCCGCCAACCCGAGCCCAGATTTTCGCGCTGTCGTGATCCACGGCTCCGAGCATGGGGCCCTGCATCAGGCGAGGAGCAGCCTGCATTGCCACTGTGAGAGCTAAGGCAACCGCCATGGCCCCTATATTCGTTGCTTTTGCTTTTCCCATACGCTTGGTCATTCTCCAATTTGTGAAAAAAGTGTTAACTAAAATGGAGACGAATGGAAGGGAATAAGCTTTCTCGGTCACGCCAAATCAGGTTAGGGGATTCGATTAGGGTTCGTTCTGAGACGAGTGTTGAAAGGCTGACGGCCTGCTGCTATTTAGGCAGCTTTTATGAGTGAAGACGTTAATTTCAAAGCTCTGTCTGGGCATGTCTCTAACATCGATAGATTTCAAAAGGCGATCGGGAGAATCGATTTGCTGAACGACGAGGACCCTAACCGTATCACTAACGAGAATAAGGAGCAGGGCTACGAGTTGTATTTCAGCAAGCAGCTCTTCAAATGGATGCTTTCTTTAGATCCGCAACCATCAGAAGAGCTTTTATTGGCTGCTCGAAGTCAGCATATCTGTCGTTGGAAAATCCCTCGCGATAGCTATCCAATTGATCGAGCTGGATACTTGAAATGGCGTTCGGATCTGAAACGATTCCATGCAGAGACGACGCGCGAGATTTTGACGGAACTTGGCTATGACCAAACCCTACTGGACCGAGTCGAATCGCTGAATCTTAAACGAGGTCTTAAGACCGACAAGGACTGCCAGACTCTCGAAGACGGGCTTTGTTTGGTGTTTTTGGAAAAGCAATTCGCCTCATTTAGCCAGAAAACGGATCGCGAAAAGATGGTCGGCATCCTTCGAAAGACATGGGCTAAAATGAGCGAAAAGGGAAGGCAGGCAGCTTTGGGTCTTGATCTAGGCGAGGAAGAGTTGTCATTAGTGAAGGAAGCGCTTGAAGGCTGATTTTCTTGGGAAATGGTTCTTCAAGCTAATCGAATTTAAGAGGAGTTCATGGTTATGTTTTATACCCTTTTCGGTAAGAAGTCTTATGTTTTTTCGATACTGGTCGCGGTTGCGCTGGTATCGTTTTCCCGAGCGGACGAGTGGCCGCGTTGGTTAGGGCCGAGCGGGGATTCCGTTTGGCATGAGTCCGGTTTGCTGACCGAGATGCCAGAAGACGGACTGAAAGTAAGCTGGAGAGCCCCCGTGGCCTACGGTTATTCCGGTCCGGCTGTTGCCAACGGCAAGGTCTACCTTATGGACTATGTTAAAAGGTCGGGCGATATAAACAACCGAGCGGGTTGGAAAGACCAGCTTGAAGGCGCAGAGCGTGTACTGTGTCTCTCGGCTGACACAGGCGAATTGTTGTGGAAATATGAATACGATCGTCCTTACAATATGTCGTATAGCGGTGGTCCGCGTTGTACCCCGAGCGTAGTGGATGGCAAGGTGTATGCCTTGGGCGGCGAAGGAGATCTACTTTGTCTCGATGCTGACACGGGAGATGTCATTTGGAGCAAATCCTTTGCTGACGACTATGGAGCTGTCACTCCCCATTGGGGCTACTCGAATCATCCGCTGATTGATGGAGACACGCTTTATTGCGTAGTCGGTGGCGAAGGTAGTTTGGCTGTTGCGTTCGACAAGGACACTGGCGAAGAACGTTGGCGAGCGTTGTCCGCAACGGAGCAAGGCTATTGTCCTCCTACTTTGGTAGAGTACAAGGGAGTGCGCCAACTGCTCATTTGGGAGCCAGAAAGTCTGAATAGTTTAAATCCGGATACAGGGGCTTTAAATTGGTCCATGCCTCTACGGCCTGCTTTCAAGCTTCCCAGCGTGTCGCCAAGATCTCGAGACGGAAAGCTTTTTGCCAGCGCGGTTGGCAATATTGGTGTCATGATGCAGCTAAACGGCGATAATCCTAGTGTTGAAGTGATTTGGGAAGGCACATCGACCGAAGCGGTTTACCCCGTCAATGCCACCCCGGTCATGACCGAGGATATGATTTTCGGGTGCGACGTGGAAACGAGCGCTTTGATTGGGGTGAGCATCGAAGATGGCACTCGCCTTTGGCAAACCAAGGCTCCGACTATTGGTGAAGATCAGAAGGGACGGCATGGCACTGCGTTCTTAGCTCGAGTTGGGGCTTCCGATCAGTTTTTCATTTTCAGTGAAACGGGTCACCTGATACTGGCGAATCTAACGGCTTCGGGTTATGAGGAGTTGGGTCGGCAGAAGATTCTAGAAAAAACGAGTAGCGGCGCTGGTCGCTCTCTGGTGTGGAGCCATCCGGCTTTCGCCTACAAATCGGTTTTCGCTCGCAATGACAAAGAGCTAGTCCGCGTCGATCTCGATGCTGGTTCTTACTGAGAAAGCTTCAGAGTGGGAACTTCTATTTTTTTCCGATGACACAGTTGCTTTCGTGAAAAGAGTCATATCCATTTGTTTGATACTTTTTCTAAGCGTATCGGCAGGCTTGGCCAACACCGTGATCGAGGACGTCGATCCGATGGCTTTTCAAAAGCTTGTCGATTCTGGCGAAGGTATGGTGCTCGACGTGAGAACGCCGGATGAAGTAGCACAGGGGCAAATCGGAGAGGCGAGCGTTATCGATTTCTATTCCGAGGATTTCAGTCGAAAACTAGGATTGATGAATAGGGAGCTGCCGGTTTATGTTTACTGCCGCTCTGGAGGTCGTAGCGGGCGAACCGCAGCCATGATGCAGGAGATGGGTTTTTCAAGAGTCTACAACTTGCAGGGCGGTATGAAGGCTTGGCAAACGGAGGGTCTGCCTGTCGCCAAATCATCCGCCGTTGCCATGGCAAAGTCTGGCGAAAGCCTCTCTTTGGCTAGCTTTAACGAAGCAATCGCTCAAAGCGAAACAGTGCTTGTCGATTTTCATACAAGCTGGTGTTTGCCCTGTCGTCGAATGAGGCCGATTATCGATCAGCTGGAAGACGACATAGCTGGAGAAGCCAAGGTGCTTCGAATAGATGCGGACGCCAGTCCGGAAGTTGCCAATGCGTTCGATGTCATAGGCGTACCAGTTTTTGTCGTCATTCGGGATGGAAAAGAAGTGGCTCGAATGAATGGTATCGTGGCTTTGGATACGCTGAAGAGCGCTTTGATAGAAGAAGAGTGAAACCTCAGTTTTGGCGCTTTGCCGTTGCGTTCTCATACATCTTCACCAACGCGCACTGATCTTCATCACCCAGCTCTTGGGCTAGTCCGAAACTGTATGATTCGTGAGCCGATGCGCTAATCAAGTTGGGAAAGCCGAGCGAATGAGCCAGTTGAGTCGCCAATCTTAAATCCTTTTGAGCAAGACTCAGCTTAAAGACGGAACTGAAATCGCCTTGCAGCGCTTTCTTGATGAAGGTCTCTCTTAGGTGAAAATTATCGGCCGCGGTATCCGTCAAAACGTCTGCCAGAAGCTGTGGATCTGCTCCTGCGGCGGTCCCCAGGGCAAACGCCTCGCAATTGAGAGCGTTGATCGAGCACGATACGAGATTGTTGATCAGCTTGATGGTCGCGCCCATTCCCAGTTCGCCGCAGTGAAACTGCTTTTTGCCCAACGCGTCCAAAACTGATTGGCAATTGGCGATGGTTTCCTTTTCGCCGCCGATAAGAAGAATCAAATCTCCTGTTCTTGCCGCATTGGGACCACGCCCTACGGGAACGTCTAGCATTTTAGCCCCTTTCCGAGCGACAGCCTTTCCGATTTTCCGTATTGTATCCGGATCGACAGTACTCATATCGATATACGTTTTACCGGCCTTTAACGCGTCGACGATTCCGTCCTTTTCGAAAGCGACCTGCTCGACGATTTGTGGATTGGGTAGAGAAGTAATGACGATGTCCGATTGGGCCGTTGTTTCGGCTATGGAGCTTTTCTTTTTAGCCCCCATCTCTGCCAGTGGCTCCATGGTCTGGGGGTTGCTATCGTAAACGTTTAAAGAAAAGCCCTCCTCAATGAGTCGAGCAGCCATGCCGCCTCCCATGTGCCCAAGCCCGATGTATCCAACGACAGGTTTCATTGCGGAAGACTGGTTGGCCTTGTTAAGGAAGTAAACCAAAGGATACTACTTCGTCTAGGCTACGATGTTGGTGGTCGGGCTAGGAATCTTGATTTGCTTCAAGCTTTTACAACAGACTCCTGAAATCCTGATCGAAACATGAATCAAATGGCGGATACGGATTGTCATGCCTTCTCAATTGCCTTTTAGAAGAGGTGGAATTTGATTTCCGAGCACGTTTCGGAACAAGATTTCTCCATTCGATACTTAGGCTACATCAACTACAATTGTAGTTGACAGTGGATTTTGATAACTTCTTATGATCTGAAATTTATGAAACGCTCTTATAGGTAAAGAGCGTTTTACCTGCTGAATGCCGACTGAAATGCACAACAATATGAAAGGCGAAATGCCGAATCTCTCTCAATCTAGGCGTCTAAAAATGGTAATGGCGCTTACTCTCTTGGTCTTAGGGCAGCAGGTGGTTGCTCCTATGGCTTTGGCCCAGAAAGTGGATGGATGGTTGTCCTGGCGTGGACCGTTGCAGACGGGCGTGTCTTTGGAGAAAAATCTTCCAGACGATCTGGAGCTTGATGGCGAAAGTCACAAGTGGAGTTACCCTGTCAAGGGTGGTGGCGCTCCGGTCATAGCCGATGGCCGTGTTTACCTTTTTGGCTACCATGAGGAGAATGAAGGAACTTTAGTTGAAGAAACGCTGCTTTGTTTGGATGCCGAAACGGGTGAAAAGATTTGGGAATATCGCTCCCGCGACTTTCTCAGCGATAACATCTATAATCGCTATGGCATCGGCTCGCCCTGTGTGGATCCGGAAACGGGCAACGTCTACTTCATGGCCACGTCTGGCTTGGCATTAGCCTTTGATCGAGACGGCAACAAGCTTTGGGAGCGCTCGATGCTGGAAGAGTTTTGGCGTCTGACGTTTCCCAATGGCAGAACGGGAGGACCAGTGATCGATGGTGATTTTGTGGTGTTCCGTGGTATCGTTGCCAATTGGGGAGAAACCGGTCCTCCGGGCGATCGTTTCTACGGCTTTGAAAAGGAGTCTGGAAAGCTGGCCTGGTTTTCGTCGCCTGATGTCAGACCAGTCGACAGTTCGAATTCGTCTCCATTTTTTGGAGATCTTGATGGGCGTCGCGTTTTTTATGCGGGTACGGGTTCAGGAAGTATCATTTGCTCGAATGCTCGAACGGGCGAGCCTGTTTGGCGGGCGACTATCTCGCAAGGCGGCGTCAATGCTTCGCTCCTGCTTTACGGCGAAGATAAGCTCATCGCTATTCACGGTAAGGAAAATGTGGATTCAACTACCAAGGGTAGGATGGTTTGCTTCAATATTCCTACTGAGTATCCGCAGGGCGAAAAGCCGATTATTCTGACGGACGAGGATGAAGTTTGGAGGAATGACGGACTCGTCGCTTTCAGTTCGTCTCCAGTCCTCCATGACGGAAAAGTTTATACGACGGTGGCGACAGGCAGTCTCGTTTGCGTAGACGCTGATTCGGGAGAAACGCTTTGGGAAGTCAAATTGGGTCCCGACCAGCTACACGCTTCGCCTCTCTATGCCGACGGCAAGATCTACGTTCCCATGTTTGATGGAAAAGTATTCGTCATCAAACCTCACGAAGACAGGGGCGAAATCGTTAGCGAAGCTGAAATGGGAGCCAATATCCTGGCAGCTCCCTCCGTCTACGCGGGAAAAGTATTCATTCAGACCAAAGAAGCCCTCCATTGCTTTTCAGAAGGCAAAGGAAAATACGTTGGTGTAAAGACTCCCAAGACCAGAGTTAAGGACAAGACCATCGCCGCTTTGCAGATCGTGCCTGCCGAGTTTGCCATTACGCCAGGCGAGTCAGTCGACCTGACAGTTTGGGGTCTTAACGAAGTTGGTCAACGTATCAGGAAACTGAATAACGCGACGTGGCAAGTCCAACGCCTCAATGGAAGCGTCGAGGCTGGAGGAACGTTCCAAGCTGGTTTGGACGCGAGACGTGGAGCTGGCTATCTGACAGCAGCCGTTGGCGATCTGGAAGGGAGAGCGAGAGGAAGAATAACGGCGGGCGCTGGCTACAGTGAGGATTTCGAAGGCTTTACGCTCTCGAATACTAATCACTTGGGCGAGAGCGTGGCCTTCCCTCCAGGAGACTGGCTTGGAGCGCGAGTCAAATGGAGCGTCATCGAGCGCGAAGGCGAGAAGGTGGTTACCAATGTGCTGGATTCAGTCATTAAGCAACGGACTATGAATTTCGTTGGCCACCATGACCTCTCCAACTACACTTTTTCGGCTGATGTTCTCACTGACGGGAATCGTCGCATCAAATCGTCGGTAGGCCTGGTCAATCAACGCTACCTAATTGCCCTTGTAGGCAATTGGCGGATACTCGAAGTCACAAGTAATCACGATCGATTGAAAGTGTCTGTTCCCTTTGATTTCAAAGCTAACACATGGTATCGCCTTGTTACTAAGGTCAGGGAGAATGGAGATGGTACAGGTGTAGTGATGGCCAAGGCTTGGCCAAAAACGGAAGCAGAGCCAGAAGAGTGGACGATCGAGGTTCCGGTCGACAGGCTTCACCCCAAGGGAGCTCCAGCCATTTACGCATTGTCGCCTCAAGCTAAGAAGCGCGTTTTTATCGATAATCTTGAAATCGTTTCCAACAACTAAGGAATTATGAAATTACTGACTAAGAGTTTAATATTCGCTTTATCCCTCTCGGGAATTAGCGGTTTCGCTCATGCTCACAAAGGAGGTCATGGAACGGATTGGCCGATGTGGGGCAATACGGAAAGCCGCAACATGGCGGGCGAGGCTAATAACCTGCCAATCGAGATCGAGGCAGGCGAACGCTCTCGCGAAGATGATAGCATTCAATTTGATACTACTAAGAACGTTCTCTGGATCGCGAAGCTTGGTTCGCAAACCTATGGAAATACAACTGTTGCTGGCGGCAAGGTCTACGTGGGCACGAACAATGAGTCGCCGCGCGATCCGAATCAGATTGGCGATCGTGGCGTGCTGATGGCATTCGACGAGAAGACAGGCGACTTCGAGTGGCAATTGCTCATTCCTAAACTAGGCGCTGGCAAGGTAAGCGACTGGGAGTATGTTGGCCTTTGTTCTTCGCCAGCAGTGGAGGGCGAGTTCCTCTGGGTCGTGACCAATCGCGGCGAAGCCATGTGCCTTGATGTAAACGGTTTGGCTGACGGCAACGACGGGCCTTATCAGGACGAGGCGAACTACATGTCAACCAACGGTACGCCCGTGGAGCTGAACGATCAGCATGCCGATATTATCTGGATTTTCGATATGCGCGACGAACTGGGCGTCTTCCCGCACAATGTATCCAGTTGTTCCCCACTGGTTGTCGACGATCTCGTTTACGTTTCAACCTCGAATGGCGTGGATTGGTCGCACAACAACATTCCGGCTCCGTTCTCCCCGTCTCTAGTCGCGATTAACAAAACCACAGGCGAGCTCGTTGGAGAGGAAGTTTCCCAAGTATCCGAAAGAGTGTTACACGCAAGCTGGAGTTCGGCTTCGTATGGAATGGTCAAAGACAAGCCGCTTTTGGTTTGGGGCGGCGGCGATGGCTTCTGCTACGGTTTCGAGCCCAAGCCAGTCGTTGGCGATGAAGGTTTCGAGATCCTAAAGGAGGTCTGGCGCTTCGATTGCAATCCTCCCGAGTATCGCGAAAAGGACGGAGTGGCTCTCAAGTATGCGACCTATGGGGGCCCCAGCGAAGTGATCAGCACCGTTGTGATGCACGAAGGCATTGCCTACGCCATGATAGGTCAGGATCCGGAACATGGAGACGGTGTGGGCATGCTCAGCGCGATCGATGCTTCTTTGCAGGGCGACATTACGGGGAAAGGCGCCATCTGGACTTACAAGGATATTGGTCGCACGGTTTCGACACCCAGTATTTACAATGGCATGATATTCGCAGCGGAGTACGATGGAGACCTGCACTGTGTCGATCTCAAGACTGGCAAGCCTCACTGGGTTTATGAAACCCACAGCCGTATCTGGGGATCGACATTGGTGGCGGATGGAAAGGTATTTCTGGCGAATGAAGATGGTCAACTGGTTATTCTGGAGGCTGCCAAGGAAGAGAAGCACTTGGCCACAATCGAGTTTGAGACTCCCATCTATAGTAGCCCGATCGTAGCCAACGACGTTCTGTATATCGCCACTCAAACTCATCTTTACGCTATTAAAGAAACCTCTGAATAATGCGCCTGTTCATCCTCCTCTATATGATAGCCCTGTTTGTTTTGCATCAGGACTTCTGGCTTAAAGACGACGCGTCATTGCTTTTTGGATTCCTTCCGGCGAGTCTTGCCTACCACATGGCCTATACGGTTCTGGCCGCCTTTGGCTGGCTCTTAGTGGTGAAATTCGCCTGGCCCAAATTCGCTGATGAACCGACGGACGATGGAGGAGAAGCGAAATGATCCAAACATTCATCGTTATCGGATACCTCTGCCTTCTTTTGGGCCTTGGCTACCTCAGCAGCCGGTTCTTCCGGGGCAGTTCCAACGACTATTTCGTGGCCAGTCGGTCGATTGGTCCGGTCGTTTTGTTTATGTCGATTTTCGGGACAACCATGACGGCCTTTGCTCTGATTGGCAGCACGGGCGAATCCTACCGCGTTGGCATCGGCACTTACGGCAAAATCGCTTCCTGGTCTACTTTGATTCATACCGCTTGTTTCTTTCTCATCGGTTTGCCGCTCTGGTCATTGGGCAAACGCAATGGATTCCACACGCAGATCGAGTTTTTCAGGGCTCGGTTCGAGAGCTCTAAGTTCGGCTACGTGCTGTTTCCTATTCTTATTGGTCTAATCATTCCGTATCTATTAATTGGATTGATGGGCGCTGGTTCGGCCATGCAGGGCGTGACGCGTGGCGCGTTTCCCGAATTGTTTCCAGAAACGAATGGAGCGATTCCCGCTTGGCTAACGTCGCTAGTGATCGCTGGCGTGGTGCTCTATTATATTTTCGCGGGCGGGGTTCGAAGCGCGGCTTGGGCCAATACCTTTCAAACCATTGTATTCATGATCATGGGATTCCTCGCCTTCTACATGATCTCAACGAAGCTAGGCGGGCTGGAGGCGGCTTCGGCTATGGCGGATGCGGAAAAGGCGGTTCGAGCAGGGAACATTGGCGAGCTGCAGTTTTTCTCCTACTTCCTTATTCCGCTTTCGGTGGGAATGTTTCCCCACCTTTTTCAAAACTGTCTGACCGCCAAGTCTTCCAAGACTTTCCGACTTACTTTTGTAGCCCATCCGATCGCTATCATGCTAACGTGGATACCGTGCATACTCATCGGCCTTTGGGCGACGGGAGCTGTCATGCCAGATGGCGTTACGAAGATCGTTCCCGATGGAACGAATCCCAATTCGGTTTTAGGCATCATGGTCGGCAAGCTGACGTCGCCAGTAATCGGGGGTCTCGTTACGGCAGGCATTCTGGCCGCCATCATGTCCTCGCTTGATTCTCAGTTCGTCGCAGTTGGAACCATGTTCACCAAAGACATCGTAGTGCATTCCTTTGGAGCCGATAAGTTTTCCGAAAAGCAGATGCTCTGGATCGCTCGCGGATTCGTTACAACTATCGTTGTGGTGACCTATCTGTTTACTTTGGTGGAACCGCGTCAGGTCTTCTCATTAGGCATATGGTGTTTCAGCGGGTTTGCCGGATTGTTTCCTCTCGTCTTTGCGGCGGTTTACTGGAAGCGAGCTACCAAAGCCGGAGCCTATGCGTCGGTGATTGGCGGCGCATTGACTTGGTTTCTCTTGTTTCAGGCTTCGGGCTATGGAGCGAATCGATCCTTCCTTATAGGCGGGGCGATGCCCGTTGTATTCATTTTCTTGGCATGCGCCGTATCTATGATCGTTGTTTCCTTGCTAACAAAAACTCCTTCGAAGGAGACAATGGAAAAATTCTTCCCTGCGAAATCCTAATAGTCAGATGACACAAATTACAGAGCAAGCTAGCCCCGTTGAGACTGCCGCAGCCGAACTTGATCGCTACACGCGTGAGATGGTCGAGTGGCACTTCTCTCCTGAAACAGGCTGTCCCTATTGGTTGGATTGGGCGAAGGAGGCCAACTGGAATCCTCTCGATGAAGTGCACGCGTTTCAGGACATGATGAAATTCGAAGCGTTCGACGATGCGGTGTTGCGCGATACCGACCCAGCTCGATTCATCCCCGCCGCGTATTCGGATCGACCTTACAATGTTTTTGAAACGGGCGGAACGACAGGCATGCCAAAGCAGCGCATTGGCTGGGAGGATTATAAAGTCGATTATTCCGAGTTTAGCGACAACTACGACGATGACTTTTTTCCGAAAGGAACGAACTGGCTGATGGTGGGTCCTACCGGCCCTAGAAGACTGCGGCTAGCTATCGAGCATCTGGCCAATGTTCGCGGAGGGGCTTGTTACTTCATCGATCTCGATCCTCGTTGGGTCAAGCGGCTCATTCGCGATGGCGAATTCGACATGGCTCGAAAGTATAAAGAGCACGTAGTCGACCAAGCTATCACTATTCTTAAGAATCGAAATATCGCCTGTATGTTCACCACCCCGACGATTTTGGAAGCTATTGCCGAGCGGATCTCGCTGCCAAAGGCGGGTATCAAGGGCGTGTTTGTGGGCGGTACGACCATGACCCCGCAGTACGTGCGTTTTTTGATCGAGGAGGTACTGGAGAACGAAGTGAATTTCGCTCCCACCTATGGAAATACGCTGATGGGTTTAGCTATTAGTCGCAAGCTGACCCCAGAAGATAACTACAGCTTGACTTACTATGCTCCTCAACCCAGAGCCGTTCTTCGTATCGTAAATCCTGATAATCCGGACGAATTGATGGACTACGATGAGTATGGTCGCGTCGAGCTTACGACCATGACCAGAGAATTTTTCATGCCGCGCTTCTTGGAGCGCGATGAGGCTATCCGTCGGAAACCCTGCGAGCAGTTTCCTTGGGATGGGGTAGGAGATGTGCGGCCCTTCCAATCCGAAAAGAAAAACGTAATCGAGGGCGTGTATTAGGATTTTTACAACAACTAAACTCGCTAAATACACGAAAATGAATCAGGATCTACTCTTTAAGAATGAAAGCTATAAAATTATAGGCTGCTGTTTTGAAGTATATAAAGATAAAGGAAATGGCTTTTTAGAATCTGTTTATCAGGAATGTCTTAGAAGAGAGTTTCAGATTCAGGAAATACCCTTTATTGAAAAACCGAGATTAACACTTTCCTACAAGGGACAGACATTGGAACAATATTATGAACCTGATTTCATTTGTTATGATGATCTTATAATCGAATTAAAGGCGGTTAAAAACTTAACTGACGAACATAGAGCTCAAGTAATCAACTATCTTAAATCTACAGGTAAAAGGCTGGGACTCCTTGTTAATTTTGGACATTTCCCGAAAGTCGAACACGAACGTCTTTTAAACTAAATGGAACTCTTTTCGTGTGTTTAGTGAGTTTCGTTGTTTCACGAAGAAGCATAGGTAATGGATAAAGGAACAACGCATATTCCAGCGCTTCGTTTTGGCGAGGCGTATAAAAGTCTGGATACAACTGATCTCGGAGATGTCTTGGCTTCAGGGAACGATCTGGAGGTCAGCGTAGCCAATGCGGGACTGATTCGTCGCGACCTGCTTTCGATCGAGAAAGCGAGGAATAGCGAAAAGAGCATTCCTCGCTTTCTC
>JANQKI010000260.1 GCA_028281165.1 Opitutaceae bacterium
ACTCGCAATCCGTGATCGCGGCGTAAAGCCGCTCCTACATTCATTTACCTATACATTGGAAGCTATGGGTTCCTACGTCGAGCGTTTGGCTTGTGGCTCCATCGGAAAGAGACATTCCCTCGGGCAACCGCAATTCAGCCGTGGTATTGGCCGGGACCACGACCTTCAGCTCGATGCCGCCAGCATCATTCCGCTTCCAATCGATTTCGATCTTTCCGCGAGGCGAGTCGAAACTGCCTTTGGCCCAGGTGATCAGCTCGGTCGGTTTCGGAGCGACGAGAAAACGGCCCCACCCCGGCTCCAAGGATCTGATGCCGAGGTAATTTTCGTACATCCACTCTCCGACCGCTCCAAACGCGTAGTGGCTAAACGAATTCATCCTCTCGTTGCTGGCCCCTTGCCCCTTAATGTAGCTATTCCAGCGCTCCCAAATCGTAGTGGCTCCATTCGCCACTTCGTATCCCCATGACGGATACTCTTGCGTATGCATTAGGCGACCGGCCATTTCATGCTGGCCGCTCTTGGTCAATGCGGGCAACAGGTGCCGCGTACCGATAAAGCCCGTGGCCATGCGACCTCCTTTCGCTTCGACCAGCTTCACCAGCTCTTTGCCGGCCGATTCGAGATCTTCCACGGGAATCAGATCCATGAAAATAGCTAGGGCGTAAGCGGTTTGCGTTTCCAGACTGAGCTTGCCTCCATCTTTCAAATACAACTTTCGGAAAGACTCCCCGAGCCTTTCACGCAATTCTCTGTAATGCTGAGCCTGCCTCGTTTCCCCAAGAGCTTCCGCCATCTCCGACATCAATGCAGCGCTGTAGGCATAATAGCACAAATCTATATACTCGAGCGGCGTCGGCTGATCTAGATTCAGCCAATCTCCCCAGGGCATGCCTTCTGTCACGCCGCGACCCCGTCGATCTCTCCAATGGCGGAACTGCATGAAGAGTTCCATGCTTTGCCAATTCTCGCGAACCACCCCCAGATCTCCGTAGACCTGCCAAATGGTCCATGGACAAATGACGCCCGCATCCATCCATGCCGTCCCATGAGCATTACCGGGACGCGAATACGGTCTGGGGGCAAAACCTGGATACCCGCCATAGTCCCATTGCGAATCACGCAAGTCGATTAGCCACTTCTTGTAGAAGGCGGAAATGTCGGCGTTATAAGTGGCCGCGTTGACGAAGATCTGGGCATCGCCCGTCCAGCCAAGCCGTTCGTCGCGCTGCGGGCAATCGGTGGGCACCTCGAGAAAGTTGGATCGCTGCGTCCAAACGATATTGCTGAAAAGCTGATTCAGCATAGGGTCCGAACACACGAAAGTTCCCACGAGGGGCGTATCCGAATGCATCACCAGACCGGTAACCGCATCGAGATCCGGTTTCTCGTCCAATCCGGTGAGTTCAACGTATTGAAATCCATGGTACACCAATTGAGGATGCCAGGACTCTACCCCCTCTCCCTTGGCGATATAGGTATTCGTTGAGCGAGCGCAGCGAAGATTGGCCGTCAGCAAAGACTTGTCCGGCCTAACCATTTCTCCCGTGCGAATAGTGATCTCCTGCCCACGCTTGGCCTTCACTTTAATCTCGGGAATTCCAGAGAAGTTCTGGCCCAAATCGAAAACGTATACTCCCGGCTCCGGTTCGTAAATCGCCTTGGACGAAATACGCTCTAGAATTCTAACAGGAACTCCTGGATGCGGCTCGATCGCATCGACATAGGGCAGTCGAACGACCACCGCTTCCCACGAGCTGTCGTTATATCGCGCATTGGTCCAATCCCCCAGCTCCTTGCGAGCGTCATAGGCTTCGCCCATCAGGATGTCGGTCTCGGTGATCGGGCCAAGAGAAGTTTTCCAAGACTCATCGGTCACCACAAGCTCTTTCTTGCCGTCCTCGTATTCAATTTCCAACTGCATGAAAAGCGAAGGCGAATCGCCGTAGTAGCCTCTGCCTGTCGGATTGGCAGGAAGGCGCACAAGCAAAGCGTAACCGACATAGCCAGCATACCAGCCATCGGCCAAAGTCGCTCCAATGGCATTCGTCCCCCCCTTGATTACGAGATCGGTCACGTCATAGCTTTGGTAATACAGACGCTGGTCATAGTCCGTCCAGCCCGGAGCAAGATAGAAGTCGCCTACTCGAGTCCCATTAATCTCCGCCTCATATATTCCGCGAGCCGTAGCATAGAGCATGGCTCGACGCACTTTCCTCTTCGTTTTGAATTCCTTGCGGAAATACTTGGCGGGACGAAGCTCAAGCTCGCCACGTTGGGGATCATCAGCCAGGAAAGTGACGTTCTTGCGCGTTCGAAAGCCGTAGTCGTTTTCCATGGCGATCCACTTGGCTTCCCAATCCTCGTGGCTCAATAGCCCGATCGACCAGCTAGAGGTCTCGCTCCAATCGCCCTCTGCCTCATTGGCATCCCATAGCTTCACCTTCCAATAGCATTCATCTCGCGCCGCTAGAGGGAGGCCCTTGTAGTGAATCAACAATGACTCGCTAGTCGCCGTTTTCCCCGTGTCCCAGAGGTCGTACTCGCCTCGTTCCAGATTCCCCGTCGAAGAAGCCACCACGATTCGATAGGCGCTTTGCTTAGCCGACTCGCTGCTTCCAGTCGCTGACACCTTCCACGATAATCGCGGGCTGGTTTCTCCGATTCCAATCGGATTCTGCAAATGCTCCACTCGAAGATCGAACGGAACGATGGACCCGAATGCGTAATTCGAAATCAACAGCGTTGCTAACGAGAGAATGGAAAAGGTTTTCACGCGTCTTAGAGAGTTATAAATGTCACCTTGGATGGCGTAATTTAAAGAAATAGCCCGAGCATTCGCCCGAGACCTTCTCGATAATCGCAAAATTCGAGATGCCCTCAACCACTAAAACCTGAAAGTATTGGTCAGAACAAAGGACTTTGGCGTCTGGAAGTCCCAGTGGATGGCAGTGAAGCAAACGAGAACTTATCCAAAAACTTGATCTGAACCGGAAACTCTCTATCAGGCATGCCATAGCATGAATACACATCCTCTTTTCCAGCCCTGCTCCATCGCAGGCCTCTCGTTGAAGAATCGCTTCGTTATGGCTCCCATGACACGTCGTCGCTCGCCAGACGGCATCCCAACTGATCAAGTGGCCGAACATTACGCCCAGCGAGCGAAAGGCGGCACCGGTTTGATCATTTCCGAGGGCGCATTGATCGAGCATCCGCTAGCCAACTCCTATGGCGACGTTCCCTATCTCAAAGAAGAGGCCTTGCAAAGCTGGCGAAAAATCGTTTCTCGTGTCCACGATTTCAATACGCCTATGTTAGCCCAAATCTGGCACACTGGTCCAGTAGCCCGGCCTGGCATAGCGAAAGAGGCGGTCTTCGAAGATGGCAAGGAAGTGGTAAGCGCGGCAACGGAAGCGGATAAGCGGCAGTTGATCGAACTGTATTCCAACGCCGCGTCGGTAGCAAAGCGAGCGGGATTTGATGGGATCGAGCTGCATTGCGCCCACGGCTACCTGCTCGACAGTTTTCTTAGGGCTGGAGACACTGGTTACGTGGTGGAGGTTTTGCGCGAGCTGAGAACGCAAGTCGGTCAAGACCTTCCTATTTGCGTTCGCTTTTCCACGTGGAAAGTGGGCGAGTTCGAAGCGAATTACATCGATTCCGTCAAGAAGCTCGAATCGATTCTGAATCCGCTTTGCGATGCAGGCGTCGATCTCTTTCATCCAAGCGTGCGGCGTTTCTGGGTATCGCCTTTTGGCGAGGAAGACGACCTGGGCTTGGCCGGATGGACACGGAAGATCTCTGGCAAACCCACTATCACAGTCGGCAACATTGGTCTGATTACGAGCGAACTTACTGAAGAGGGTCCTCAAAGCCTGGCCGAACTGCAGCGTCGATTCGACGCCGGCTATTTTGATCTGGCAGCCTTGGCTCGGCCTTTGATCACTGAACCGGCCTGGGTGAGCAAAGCGGGAAATGGGGACTACGAAGCGATCAAGGACTTCTATCCGGAAGCCCCTCAAGAGGTGTATTGAAATAGAGGGACATCAGTCGAAAGACTCATCTCTATTGGCTCATATCTTGGTTTTGTATTTAACATCGTCACGCAGTCGCGGGACTAGATCCCCTCTATGAGGGGAGCAGGATCCCGCTCAAGCTCATAAGCGTCAACTTAAGCTCGCCCGGAGGTCGAGCTCCACCTTCTCAACCAGCGTATTAAGGGTGGAACGCGATCTCCGGGCACGTTCATTACGCTCAGTCTCTGTTAAGTTGACGCGCATGCGCTTGAGCGGGAACAAGATTTTATTCATAAATAGCCTAGATCCTATTCCCGCTTTGCGGGATATTGTTGCTCGGTAAGAGTTCGCCGAAGTATTACAAAAAGCAGAAAAAACGTCTGACGATGGTAAGCTAGGAGCATTGCTTATTTGGATACATCTGTATTGCTTCGCCTTTTAAATGAGAAACCTGAGAATCAGGCAAAGAAGGTCGTCGAAACTTTCGAATACACAGGTCCTTTGACTAGTTGCCTTTTGAGAGATCGGGGCGGTAATCATCATTTACGGTTTGCCAATATGAGGATGTCTCCATTGATTTATAGGCTAATGTTCGAGAGAATTTGCTTTATCTTTTTTATCCTATTTGGGACCAGCTTAATTGCAGACGAAGGTCGTCCCAATATTCTCTTCATCTTGGTCGACGATCTTGGCTACATGGATGTCGGCGCCAACAATCCGGATACCTTCTACGAAACACCGCATATCGACGCCTTGGCCGCGAGTGGCATGCGCTTTACCGATGGTTACGCGGCCAATCCGGTTTGCAGCCCAACACGCTATAGCGTGATGACGGGCAAGTATCCAAGTCGTGTGGACGCTACGAATTTCTTTCCCGGAAAGCGAGAAGGCATGTTCAAGCCTGCGCCGCTGGCGGAATTCATGCCATTGGAGGAAATCACCATCGCGGAAGGCCTGAAGAACGCGGGTTACAAAACCTTCTTCGCGGGCAAGTGGCATCTAGGGCCGGAGGAGGAGCATTGGCCGGAATACCATGGCTTCGACATCAATAAGGGCGGCTGGAAACACGGCGGGCCCTGGAATGGCGGCCAGTATTTTTCGCCTTACGGCAACCCGCGGCTGGAGGACGGACCGGAAGGCGAGCATCTGCCCGATCGCTTGACGAATGAGACCATTGATTTCATCGATGCGAACAAGAACGGCCCCTTTTTCGCGTTTCTGTCCTTCTATTCCGTTCACACGCCTCTAATGGCTCCCGAGTATTTGGTCGATAAATACAAGGAGAAAGCGAAACGCCTAGGCATCGCCGACCTGGAAGCCTTTTCCACGGAGGAGCAGGTTTGGCCGCGAACAGGAGTAGCCAATCCCAACGCCAGCAACCCGAGATCAAGAGTGTATCGCGATCCGGGATCACGAAGAGTGAGAATCCTGCAAAACCATGCAGTCTACGCGGCCATGATGGAAGCCATGGATCGAAATGTCGGACGGCTTTTGGCGAAACTAGAAGAGCTTGGCATTGAGGATGATACCATCATCTGCTTCACTTCCGACAATGGCGGCCTGTCTACCAGCGAAGGGCACCCTACTTCCAACCTCCCTCTCCGAGGCGGGAAAGGCTGGACCTACGAAGGCGGCATTCGCGAGCCCTTCTTCATCCGATGGCCGGGCGTAACCCAACCAGGCAGTGTAAGCGCGACGCCAGTGTGCAGTATCGATTTTTTCCCTACTCTACTTGAAATGGCGAATGTGAAGACGGATCACGCCATCGATGGCGAATCGCTAGTCCCGCTTCTTTCAGGCGAGGGGGAGCTCGAGCGCGAGGCGCTCTACTGGCACTATCCACACTATAGCAACCAAGGAGGCATTCCCTCTGGAGCGATACGCATGGGAGATTGGAAGCTGATCGAACGCTACGAGGATGGAAGAATCCATCTCTACAATCTAGTCGAAGACATCGGCGAACTCAACGACTTAGCAGAAGCCTATCCCGAGAAAGTGGATACAATGCGTAAAAAACTGCATGCCTGGTACAAGGAGGTAGACGCAAAGTTTCTAAGGCCGAAAGATCCCTGGCTACCGGAGGGGTGAAAGCTGGGAATTGGAGACAGGTTATTTATCAACTTCCCAATCCGCGTAGCGAAGAACCCCTAGCCGGCAAACAGCCACAAAGGCTGAAGTCCATGAAAAGCGTCAGCATTCTTTACAATTTTTGGGCGACTTTACACTCTTGCCTAAAGTCCATTCGCTCTTCTCGGATGGACTCGAAGACAAATTTGCTAGAGCAAGCCATTTGAAAATAAAGACTTAGGCAGCGTCACGGATATACTACCCGCAATACTGCTAGCCTGGCGCTTCCCATGCTCCAAATCTCCCTAGTAATCCACTGATTGATCCAGCTCGAATTTTCTAAGCCATACCATGATGAGATCTCTCGTCCTTGCTCTGTTCATCTCCTTTGCCACCTTGGGCCTCACCCACCGAGCAAACGCCATCCCGGTTGTCGCCGCCGAGTACGACGCGCTTGGTAACCAAGGATTTGGCGTCGGCGCATCCTTTTTCGCAGGGCAGACCTTTCTTTCGACCGAATCCGGAACGGTCCTGGACGTGAGTATTCTGGCCAGGCAGACCACGCCGCCCGGATTCATAACGATCGGGCTAGCAGAAACGAGCGCCGGCGTTCCGGGCTCGATTTTGGATTCGGTCACGGTGCTAAACCCAATATTGTCAGATACGCCCGCTCTATTCACGGTGGATTTCTCAAGCGTAAACATCGATCTGCTTGCCGGGACCACTTACGCCGTGATCGTCAGTGCCGACATTGGTGTCGGCGTGCGCCTAGACAATCCAGGTTCCTACGCCGATGGCCAGGCATTTCGGTCAAGCGATAGTGGAGCAAGTTGGACGCCTTTTAATGACACCGCTGATAGCGATTACGGTTTCCGCGTAAGAGTGGATTCTGTCGCCTCCGTTCCTGATGGAGGCTCCACCATTCTGCTGATGACTCTAGCCCTGGGCGTTTTAGGCCTTATCCGGCGGAAATAAGCAGTCGCCTGGCGGGCTTTGATCGGCTCGCGTTTTTCTGTCAGTCCTGGAATGAGCCAGGGCTTTTTGTATTCGCTTTCCCATGCTGTATCCATATCCGAAAGCAACCTAAACGACGTATCCGATTATTGGAGTCACCGTTCCCCTCACCCGGCAGCCAACACATTCGAGCGGTGCTCTTGGGGGCTGACGCCCCGGACACGCTTAAAGGCGGAACTTAGAGCGTAGGGACTGCTGTAGCCGACTCGTTCGGCGACAGTGCCAACCGTTTCCTCCGGTTCGCAAAGCAGGTCCGCCGCCAGAGCCAGTCGCCATTGGGTAAGAAAAGCCATAGGAGGCTCGCCGACTATGTCGTGAAATCTTCGAGCCAGGGCTGCTCGGGAGACGCCGACTTTCGCCGACAAGCCAGCCAGGGTCCACGGATGAGCGGGATTCTGGTGCATCATCTTCAAGGCTCTGCCTACCACACGATCTCCCTTGGCCTGGTACCAGGGAAGATCCTTGGCTTCCTTTCGATTGAACCAGGTTCGCAGGATGGCAATGAGGAGCATGTCGAGCAAACGGTCCAGCACCGCCGCTTGCCCCGGAGCGTCCCTAGCCATCTCATCGCTGAGCAATTGAATTAAGGGCGATTCCCATTTTTCATTTTTCACCCATAAAAACTGCGGCAGTGAACTTCGCAGCCTATCGCTCACGTCTGCCATCGATTCATAGCTACCAACCAACATCAATGTAGAAGCCTCGGGCTCGTTGCCCCAAGTGCGCACTCCCAGCATCATTTCATCGTAGAGCGATCGGCCGTCTGGAGCCCGGCAATCCTGTCCGGGGTAAACATAGATGGTCGGTTTCGTGTCGGGATGATCGGCCACCGTGTAGTGTCCGGGGGCTCGGGTTATGGCCACGTCCCCAGGGCCCAGCCAAACCGCTTCGCCATTGTCGTGAGCGATATGGGTCTCTCCCTTGACCATGGCTATCACCGTAAGTGGCGAATCGGCCTCGATTCTCAGACTCCAGGGTGAAGCTAAAAGTCCTCGAAGGGTGAAGGCGCCACGAGCCCGAGGTCCTTCGAGAAGGCCGCTGAATTCATCGATTTCCTTCATTTTAGACGATCGCTTATGACCTTGAGCATCCGGGCTATGGCGTGGTTCGCGGAAATTCTATAGACTGATGGTGTTATGACAACGAATACAAAAACACCATCTAATCCTAGTAACCATACAGTACTTGTCATTGGAGCCAATGGCAAAACCGGCCGCCGTGTTGTTCAAAGATTGCGCGACGCCGACTATCCGGTCAAAGCGGCCTCGCGTTCAAGTAAAACGCCTTTCGATTGGAATGATCAAGCCACCTGGGCTCCCGCCCTGGAAGGCGTGCAGGCAGCCTACATCACCTTCTACCCTGACCTGACTTTTCCTGGAGCGGCGGACAAGGTAGAAGCCTTCTCCAAGCTCGCTGTATCCATGGGAGCCAAGCGCCTTGTCTTGCTATCCGGTCGAGGCGAAGAAGGAGCCCGCGACGCGGAAATCCGATTGGAAAACTCCGGAGCCGATTGGACCGTGGTTCGCTGCGCCGTCTTCAATCAGAACTTCAGCGAATCCTTCGCCGATGCCATAAGCAGTGGATACTTGGCTATGCCGACGGGCGACATCCTGGAGCCCTTCGTCGATGCGGAAGATATCACGGAGGTGGCCTTCGTCGCTCTCACGGAAACGGGTCACACCGGTCGAATCTATGAACTCTCCGGCCCTCGCCTCCTTTCCCTCGATCAAGTCGCTGAGGAGCTTAGTAAAGCTATCGGACGCGAGGTACAATATCATCCTGTATCCGTGGAAGCATACGCCAAGGATCTGGTATTGGCCGGCTTCTCAGAGGAAGAGTCCCTTCCCATAGCGCAGCTGATCGCTGACGTCCTGGATGGCCGAAACGCCTACCTAACGGATGGTGTTCAACGAGCTCTCGGCCGCGAGCCGCGCGACTTCGCCGACTTCGTTCGGGAAGAGGCGGCAAATGGCGTTTGGGATCTGCAGACAGCCGCAACTTGAAACCACTCAATATCAGATCAATGGATACACTCAATATCACATTAGGTTTGGCGACCCTGCTATGCTCGCTCGTAGCGGGGTTCGTCCTCGCCTTCGCCATCGTCGTCATGCCAGGCATCAGGAGTCTTGATGACCGGGAATTCCTTAACGCCTTCAAAGTCATGGATGGCGTTATCCAAAAAGGCCAGCCGATCTTCGGTCTGGTTTGGCTGGGGTCGATCGTCACGCTAGGGCTAGCAGTGGGTGTAGGCATCTTTCAGCTCGAAGGCATCAATCGTATCCTAGTGATCCTCGCCGCACTCGTCTACTTCGCGGGTGTGCAGTTCACAACCTTTACGAAAAACATTCCCTTGAATAACAAGCTGCAGATCCAAGATCTCGATACGTCGAGCGAAGCCGCTCTGGCGGAAACCAGGGAGGTTTTCGAAACACAATGGATACCTTGGAACTCAAGAAGAACCTTCTACGCGACGCTAACAGCCGTAATCCTTATCACTGTTATGCTTAGAATCTAATAACACCGAACACCGAACACCGAATCAAAATACCAAAATGAAAACAGACAGCAAAGGAACCGTAAGTCTTCTGATAGACGAAGTATTTAACAAAGGAAACCTGTCCGTATTGGAAGAAATCGTACATCCCAATTATCGCTACGAATCTCCCACTGAAACGATGGAAGGCATTGCAGACTTGAGAGCCTTCGCCCAAGCATTTCGCTCGGCCTTTCCGGATCTTCACATAAGTATCGACGACCAAATTGCCGAAGGAGAGAAAATCTGTACCCGCATATCCATGACAGGAACGCACCGAGGCGATTTCCTAGGACTTCCACCAACCGACAGAAAGGTGGAGTTGCAGGGTGTCGTCTTAAGTCGACTCGAAGAAGGCCTGATCGTGCAAGAATGGGAACTGCTCGACCAACTGACCCTTCTCCAGCAACTGGGGATCGTTCAGAACGAGGAGGTATAAAGAACGATGGTTCTTTTTCGTTGCCGGAACTGGAAAATACAGTTTGCCTAAAGTCTCTTCTGAAATCTCACTCTGTTACCCATGAAAGATTCAACCTTTCGCTGCATCGTAGAAAAGGCCAAGAAGGAAGGACTTCAATCTGTGGATTCCTCTTTCGGCAACTATTCTGAAAACTATTTCAACCATGTTGTTGGCTCCGAGCAAAGCCCTGAACAACGTATCGCAGCTGCCGCAGTCCTAACCAATTGCGCTATCAAAATCGCTAAAACCGACGGGAAGAGCGTACTGGAAAGCGACGACTTTAAGGCGGCCCTCTGGCTATTGCACAGGCCAGACGACGTGACAGATAAATGCGTCTATGGAGCTCGCAACGCATACGAAGGATACGCTAGTCACAAGCTTCCCAAAGGCGTAGACTCTAATTTCGTACGCGATTACATTGCCGCCGAAAACGAAGGCGGCCAAATCAGCTCGGCATACTAGCTCTCCCATGCCTGCTGATCTCTCCCAAGTGGAGGCGCTTGCCTCTCGCATCCTGATCGCCGAGGAAAATGGCCTCTTTCGATTCGAAAAAGCCAAGGCCCTTCGTGACAAGATTCAATCCGCTATCGAGGAAGCGCTCGCAGCGGACACGCAGGCCAAAGCCGATGGCTGTCAAAGCAAGCTAAACAAGCTGTTCGAGGAAGCCTGGGGCGGCTCTCCTCCGTATTGGAGAATCTTATACCGGTATGGTTTCCTCCATCTCTTTCTAGCCGCCCTCGGAGCATTTGCAATGGCTTGGGCTATCCGAGCCTGGTCGACGAGTCTCAGCGGTATTATCGGAGTCCCTGAAAAATTCTTCTGGATAGGCTATCTCGGAGCGATTCTAAAGGCCTTTTTCTGGACTCTCTTTCAAGCCACTCGGGGACAGCTTCTCAAAAGCATGGCCCTTCCCCAAATGGTCGCTCCCCTAATTGGAGTTCTTCTCTCCATACCAATCTTCTATTTGTTCAAAGCAGGCGTCATCGTTTTTGGCGGCGAGACTCAAAATATTGAAATAAACGAGAATGTCATGGGGCTGGTTGTTTTCTTTTCCGGATTCAATTGGAATTGGGCTCTCGAGCTACTGCAGAAATTCGCCGATCGGATTAAACTCGGCTTCAAGTAACGGCTACGCTTTATCACGCCAACACTCATGTGAATGGTCTTTTCTATTCTTCGCTATTTCGTTACTTGCCATATATCGATACATCAATCATCACCTAGGGTAAATCCGACTTAAGCTTTATGAATCGATTCTTACTTGCTACCTGCGCCGCGTGCTTTGTCTGGCAGGGATTTTCCTCTGAAACGCAAACGCAATTCGATCAGATCGTAGAACTGAGACTGCGAAAAGGAGACTACGCGTATCCAGTTGTTGGAGCCGAGGGCTCAAGACCGCTGTACCGAAACGAAAAAGGGGAAATCCGTAAAGGTTCTAGAAATCGGCTTAGAGCCCTACTCAGCCCCAATACTCGACCTGATGAGATCCCGATCGTAATTACGGAGTCGCTTCATCGCGGCTCGGGAATGACGAGTTCGCGGTCGAATCCGAGTTTCAACGGCCTTAATAATCCTCGAGTGATTGAAGCTAATTTTCAAATGAGTCGCTATGTAAGCTTCGTCGCGAAAGAAAAAATAGAAAACGTGTATGCGGCTCTACTCGCTCGCTCGAAAGAACTGCATAAGGATGGCTACCCCCATCTGCAAGTTAAGGAATTAGGAGATATAGAGGCGGGCGAGGAATACCAAGTAGTGTTTCATGGAATACCGTATCATAGTGGGCCGATTGAGCGTCGAGTAGAGTTCTTCAAGGGCGACAAGAACCTCAAGGCGAAGAAGCTGATGATAATGGAAGATCCCTACTCCCTTGCTGCCCAAGGCTATCCGATTCCCTTCGGGCGTATTCTCAATCGCTGGAAATCAGACTCGGACAAAAGGAATGCGTCAGCCATGCCGATTCGCGCCGAGCTTCCCGAGGAATTCTCATCTGGATTGGACGCGGATCTCGTATTTGATATTAAGATACAACGCAATGGAAAAGTCCAGCTACTCCAAACCAATCCGAATTTGAAAGAGAAGAACTTGGATACGCTTCACGCAATCGTATCCGAATGGAGATTTCTGCCTGAGAAGAAAAAGGGTCGGCTGATAGAGACGGTTTTCGAATACAAGGAGAACACAAATAGCCAATGGTCGGCTATCAATTCGCCAGCGCAAGTAAATTCGAATACCCAAGGAAATATATTGAATTAAACAATCCTGATTCAAATCCTGCTATCGCCAAAGGCGATACCCTGCTCCCCGCAAAGCAGGGATCTAGCTAGGGACTAGCGATGTTAATCAACTAGAACCTACCCCCAGATTCTGCAATTCCGCACGACTTCTAGAAATCTATTAGAGAGTAATCTAGGGCGGGCTATCAATCATTCCGGTTCAACGACCTGTTTTGCATTTAACATCGACTAAGCCGCTATTTTTGTACGCCAGGGATCCAGCAGAGCCGCGAAGACCGTCTTCTGGTAATGCCTCAATCGCTCCGCGCTTTCGTTCGCTCTTGCTTTGACGCGCACGGCGTAGGCGATTCCGAACAAGCAAGCGGCCAGCTTTCGGCTGTCTGTCTTCGGATCGAGCTCGCCGGCTTCCTTGGCCGCTTCCAGTCGTTCCTCGATCCAAGTTTCCGACATTTCCAAATAACTCCTCAGGATTTTGGAAATCTTCGGGTGCTGCGGAGCGATCTCCAGCAGCGAGTTGATCAGGAAACAAGCCCGGCGGTCATCATGCTTCAACGAGTCCGACACCATGCTTCGAAACAGATTCTCAATCTGCTTCAAGGGCGACTTCGCCCGCGCGGCCGCCTTGTAATGCTCCGCGGTCAAGGCGCCATAGTGGTGGATGCACTCGATGAAAATCCCCTCCTTGCTGCCGAAGCTCGAATAGAAGCTCCCCGCCAGCATGCCGGTCTTCTTCACAAGATCGCTGATCGAAACGCCGCGATATCCCCTTTCCCAGAAAAGCGAGGTCGCCGCTTCCAGAACCGCGCCTCTGTCATGTTTCGCTGGTCGTGCCATTCAGGGAAAGATGCATTTTTTGAATGAATATTCAATAATTAATTTGACAAAGGCCCATTTTGGTAGTTTTTGAATGATCATTCATTTATTAACTAACACTTAAACCACACCTTAAAATGAAAATCGAAAATCAAATCGCGCTCGTAACTGGAAGCAATCGCGGCATCGGCCGCGCCATCGTCGACGCTCTCGTAGAGCGTGGCGTATCCAAAATCTACGCCGCCGCTCGCAATATCTCATCGCTCGATCCGCTCGTCCAAGAGCACGGATCGAAGATCGTTCCTCTAGAGCTTGACGTGACCAGCGAATCTCAAATCGCCAAAGCGGCCGAAAAGGCCAGCGACGCAACGGTCGTCGTAAATAATGCCGGCTACTTGGATCCGCAAGACCTCATTACTGGCGACCTGACGGCGGCCAGAAGAGAATTCGAGATCAACTATTGGGGACCTCTCGGAATCACTCGAGCGTTCACCCCCGTTTTCAAAACCAACGGCGGGGGAACCTTCATCAATCTCTCTAGTATCGCCGGTCTGAGCAACTATCCCTCGCTGCCGACCTATAGCGACTCCAAAGCGGCGGTCCACTCGCTCACCTCGGGCGCTCGACTTCTGCTTTCCGGCGAGGGCATCAATGTCATCGGTGTGTATCCAGGCCCTGTCGACACGGACCTGTCCAAGGACTTCGAAATGGAAAAAGCAACGCCCGCCAGTGTCGCCAACGCCATCCTCGATGGATTCGAATCCGGAGCTAGCGAAGTCTTTCCCGATCCCATGTCCGAAGGGTACCGAGGCCCCTACGAAGCGGGACAAAAGACTATCGAAAACAACATCGCTCAAATGCTGCAGCCCGCCTGAAGCACGAGATTCCATAAGGAAAACCGGACGAGAATAAAGTCGTCCGGTTTTTCGATCTATAGCTCCCGCTGCGGAGCTGCAGGAGCATCACTCGCAACAACGAAAATCAAAGAAAATGGAAACACTTAAAGTGGATTTGGAAAAATTGAAGAAGAGCCACTGGACTCCAGAGGAATTAGAAAATGTGGAGCTCATCGCGGACTTCGTTCAAAAACTAATGAATAATCACGATTTTGAATACGTCCTTAAACGATATGGAAACGCTTCGTATACTCAACACAACCGAAATATTCCCGATGGAATCGATGGCCTGGCTAGTGTTTTGAGAGACTTCACAAAGCGTTTTCCGGATTACTGTTATGACGTGAAGCAGATAATTGCCGACGGCGATCAGGTCGTTTTTCATTCACACGCGACCCTGAAGAAAAATCATCGGGGAAATGATAGAAAGGGACTCAATATTATAGACAATTGGAAGATCCGGAATGGTGAAATTGTGGAACACTGGGATTCGCTTCAACCGCTTGACGGCTTTATGCGATTCTATGTTCTGATGAATGGCGGAAAAATACGAAACGCTAACGGCGTTTTCTAAACGGCGAGATGCTCCAATCCGTCAATTAGACTAACTCAATTTGGTCGAACTTACGCGAAGGAGATATGAACATGACCAGATTTTCATTCAGATGCTTTCTGCTCATGAAGAACCTCAATTCTAACACCCTTCACTTTGTCATAGATCCAAATTATTCCAAAAACAATGAGCAATATGATAGGGAGGATTGCGACAGCGCGAAATGATGACTGCGATGCGGTGATCAGGACCGATTCTAGTTCTGAATCCTGCAGCGAATTGAACGCATCAACACCTCCCGCAGCTCTAATTTTCGCGTTGTCATATACCCGGCCCATGATCGGCATAAACAGATAAACTGCAAGCATAGCCCCGAATCCCATCACACCGAGCCCAAATGCTCCAGACCGTGGATACCGATCATTTACGGTGGCCAACATAGTAGGCCACAAAAAGCATACGCCAGTACCCCAAAACGTGGCGGCAAGCATTCCTGAAACAGGATTATCGGCTGCGCTTAACCAAAATAATCCGATTGAAGACAAAAGACAGGAAATCCAAAGCAATCCAACGGGAGAAAATCTGCGAGCTAAAGCGCCGGCGAAATGCCGCATTACAAACATCAAGCCGCTGATATATACCAGTATCCATATCCCGCGAAAGCCAACCGTGCGAGTGAGAGCCATGTCAACCCACTGACCGGGAGCTAATTCGACTGTCGCGGTTATCCACATACAGAAAAACCAAATAAAGAACATTGGTCTGCGGAAAATTTCTCTGATCATCTCGGAAAAACTCACCCCGGCCGCTGCGCGTTCCGTAGGAGGGAATTTTGCTTTAAAACAAAAGACAACTAATAGCAAGGCAGGCACCATGGACGCAGTGACTTTAGTTTTCCATGAGGTTTCAATAGCTCCGAGCAAAAGCCCTGCCAGACCGCCGAATATTATGCCAGCCGGCCACCATGCATGTATTACATTCAGTTTGTGTGTACGTTCCCTGGGATAAAGTCCCGCAACAAGCGGATTGGTGTTGGTATCAACCAATCCCCAACCCAAGCCGACTAGCAGCATCCCACTCCAGACAATGATATACGGGTTTTGAATTGAAGATGAATCCGCTAATAAAGTCACAGCGCTCCCCAGAACAATCAAGATTCCAGAAAGCTTCATCAGCAAGCCCATGCCCAACGCATCAATCAAAGGACTGATCACCAAGATGGTTATGCCATAGCCAAGAAAGGCGATACCGAGTACACTGCCAACCATCTCTGCAGCATGGGCAGGGTCCAACGACAGAAATATAGTATTCAGATCTCCAGCTATGTTGCTTCGGATGCTGAAGTGAAATCCTATCGTCGTGTAAGCAAGGCAGCTAATATACAATAGCAATCTCCTATTGCTGTCACTGGAAACTGAATTTTCAGAAGCGGAATTCATTCTTATCTTCTATAGAATGACGAATAATGACTTTTGTAAATTTAGCGATAAGCCCATTTACACCTAGATTTGATATATATGACTTCCTTTCCACTATTCCAATGACAATCAGAAGTCCTTTAAATCAAACGCATTGAATGAATTCAGAAGGAGAATTCGGTAGACAAAATAAATAATCGTGGCTGTTTGAAAGTGTATACCGCAACCGAGCCATCACTTCTGGATCTTTGAGGCACTATATCAGTATCGTTAAGGACATTTCTTATATTCAAACGAACAGTATATCTGATTTTATCGTTCATTAGCTTTCCGCGATATCCCGCAAAAACGTCAAAATCGTAGCGATTTGGAGCTTCTACTGGATTATCCAGACTGGGAGCTTTAAACTCAGCCGGAGAACCAGGCCAATCTGGGAAAGGCGAATCAGCTGGAAGCGATAAATAGCCAATCACAGGAGCCTGGCGATATCGGATGTGGGTACCTAAATGAGCGCCATTCAAGGGTCCTTCGGAAAAGTTATACTTTCCAGTGAGATTGACACGCCATCCCGCGTTCTGATTCACTTGAGTACCATCAGAATTGACGAGCGTCGTATAAGTCGCCGCAAGACTATTGAATCGATTGGTTACCGAACCAGCAGCTGTTGCGAGGCTGGTTTCGTTCCCAACGAGAAAGGTATTTTGCTCCCATTCGGCCCATGCCCTCCAGTAGGAATATCTGTCGCGTATCCACTGCCCCCATCCTTTTAAACTATCCTTATCCCTCGCTTCGTTGTCGGCCGCGGTCAGCCTGAAAGTCCAGTTTTCTGTCGGATTGGCCCATGCCTCGATTTCAACTCCTTTGGACTCCCGGTTTGCCACCATTTCAAAGTAGGCTGCACGCTCCTCGAGGGCAAAAGTGCTTGGATCGAATGGTACGGGAGGGGTTGTAATCGGATTACCGAAGCTGTCTACATAATCGCCATCGGCCAAGCCGACGGCATAATTGTCCTCAACTTGCGACTGCCTTCCGGGGGCGCCAATTCCTTGCTCAATAAGCGTAACCGGTCCCCTTATGTCCCCGCACCACGTACAATCGTTGGCATTTTCACTCTTGGTTTTGTACCAATTCAACCTCAGTCCAATCTTCGAATCAAACCTGGACCACATAATACCAAAATCATAACTCTCTCCGATTGCTGAAGGGATAGGAGATCCATCTGCAAAATGAGCGGACGAGGGAGAATTGAAAATGTCAGCCCAATTATAGAATGCGCTAATTTGCCCTAAT
>JANQKI010000281.1 GCA_028281165.1 Opitutaceae bacterium
TCCCCTACACCAAAGCGGAAATCGTTCATGCCATTCGCGGAGAAATGGCCCGAACGGTAGAAGACCTTCTCTCACGCCGCACTCGAGTCCTTATCCAGGATGCCAAAGCCGCAATGGAGATCGCCCCAACCGTGGCCAAAATCCTAGCTCAAGAACACGGCAAAGACGAAGCTTGGGCAGCAAAAGCCGTAGATAAGTTCAACAAGATTGCTGAACGGTATTTGCCGTAGGGATTATATTTGGTCAACGACGGTCATCGACCGCCGCTACATACTGTCTTCTGCCAACTGTCTACTGACTACTCGCATTCGCGCTTTTCTCCGCTTTCACGCCCTCGATGATGAGCCACAGCATCAAGCAGGCAAAGCCGATTACTAGAAACGTTCCGAGGTTAAGCCCGATACCATGCAGCAGGACCAATCCGATCGAACCGGCAAACAAGGCGTACCAAGCCATGGGCAGCAGTGTTTTTCTGATGACACTTCCTTCCTTGCCTAGCAAACCAACCGTAGCAGAGGCCGCCACTACGTTATGCACGCAAATCATGTTGCCCGCAGCCCCGCCAACCGCTTGCAAAGCCACCACTACATGTTCCGTCGCGCCGATCTTTCCGGCCATACCGAATTGGAAAAGCGAGAACATCATATTGGAAATCGTATTGCTGCCTGCGATAAAGGCTCCGAGAGCTCCAATGGTAGGAGCGACCAACGGCCATAGCGATCCGAACACAACCGAAACGCCGTCGGCTAACACTAAAGGCATTTTTTCCAGAGCATCGGACTGCGAGTTGATGAAAACTTGCACCATAGGCACGGCAAACAGCAAAGCGCTAGCTGCCCCGATGATGGTGTGAATCGATTCCTTCCAGGAAGTCTTGATCATCTCCGCATTCATTTTGAAGATGACGTAAGACAGGCAAACCGTAACCAGAAAAAGAAAGCCAGGCAGATAAAGGGGCTGCGAAGAAGTGCTAATCCCTGTATCCAAAATATTGGTCCACTTGATCGTCACCGCATCAGCCCGCACGAGTCCTTTAATCGAATCAATGGTGCGCGTTAGCACGAGCAGCAGAGCCACGATCACATACGGCGACCAAGCCTTCAGGAATTCGCCTCGGCTTACGGCGCCATGGTCATGCGTATCGACATGCAACTCGCCGGTCCACTCTTCTTCCCATTCCTTCTCGTCAGGGAATTGCCAAGCCTTTTTCGGCTGCATAAGACCCGCCTTAGTCGCGGAAACGACGATCACCAGGCCAATCAATCCTCCCAGAAGGGATGGAAACTCGGGGCCGAGAAGGTGAGCCACCAGCACGTAGGGAATTGTAAATGACAGACCAGCAAACAAGGCGAATTTCCAGATCTCCAATCCCTCGCGAAAAGAACGATTCTTACCGAAGAAGCGGGTCATGATGCTGACCATCACTAGGGGAACGAAAGAGCCTATGATGGCATGTACCAAAGCGACAGTGGCCCCTACCAGATGCAGATAGGCTTCGTGGCTCATTCCGAGGCTCTCCACTACGGTCACGACCTGAGCCTGCCCTGAAAGACCCGTATTGACACCCAGCAGGATTGGGGTTCCCACCGCTCCAAACGAAACAGGAGAACTTTGTATGATTAATGCCACTACCACCGAAGCCATAGCGGGAAAGCCGATCGCCACCAGCAAAGGAGCCGCAATGGCGGCGGGCGCCCCAAATCCAGCCGCTCCCTCGATAAAGCAGCCAAAGAGCCAAGCGATAATAATCGCCTGCACCCGGCGGTCAGGAGAAATATCGATAAAGCCCTGCCGAATCGCAGCGATATCGCCACACGCTTTCAATGTATTCAAAAGCAGAATAGCCCCGAATACGATAAAGAGGATGTTGAGCGCCGTAACCACACCGTGTATCGAGGCCGCCACTACTTGCAGACCGGGCGTTTTCCAGACGATCATAGCCACCACAGCCGTAAAGACGTAAGCCAGGGGCATCGCTTTCTTGGCCGGCCAGCGAAGAATGACCAGAAAAAGCATGACCACCGCAATAGGGGCGAGAGCGACGAGCGATAGAACAGAAAGGGGTAGATCAGACATGAGGATGGGAGATGGAGTTCGAGACGACGTCTCCGAGCTATGGAGACGTAAAAGAACAAGGAGTCAGAAAAACCTTAGCAAGGCCATTATTTCCCCCAGTCCACGAGAAATACGCGGCATGACACAGAGAATTTGAAGTGAATATTGGT
>JANQKI010000283.1 GCA_028281165.1 Opitutaceae bacterium
AGCATATACGCGGCAATTGTTCGCCACTCAACATGCTAAGAACCCTTCGTGTTCCGAAGGCTGTTTTGGAAACGACAATAGGCTGATCGCTGGCTGTGCCGATTTTTCCGATACGGCACGAAGTTCTGCCGATCTCGAATCCACTCATTATGGAGAGAGCTTTATCTGCCTCTGATTCTGGCAGAATCACAACACAGCGTCCTTCGTTCGCTACGTAGAGAGGGTCCAAGCCAAGAATTTCGCTAGCTCCACGAACTTCAGGGCAAATTGGAATTTCATCTTCCGACAATTCAATCGTTTGAGAAGCTGCTTCGGATAGCTCGATCAGAGCGGTAGCCATACCGCCACGCGTCAAATCGCGCATGCAATGAATAGAGAGACCGCTATCGATCAAAGTTTGGGTCATCCTAGCCAAAGAAGCGCAGTCGCTTTCAAGTTCCGTGTCGAATGACAGACCCTCTCGAACGGCCATGATGGCTATGCCGTGTCGTCCAACGTCGCCGCTCAACAGGACGGCATCGCCAGGCTCGATCAAGTTCGGAGAAAGCGGTCTGGAGCTTTCGATAACGCCGACACCCGAGGTATTGATATACACGCCGTCGCATTTTCCTTTGTCGACGACCTTTGTATCGCCCGTTACAATACGAACCTGCGCTTCCTCGGCTGCTTCTTTCATGGATTGGACGATTTTCCACAGCATTTCCATGGGAAAGCCTTCTTCCAAAATGAAACCGACACTTAAGTAGACTGGTTTGGATCCGCACATGGCGAGGTCGTTAACGGTTCCATTGATGGCTAGCTTCCCAATATCTCCGCCAGGAAAGAAAAGGGGCGAAACGACATGCGAATCTGTTGAGAAGGCAAGTTGCTTTCCATCTGTATCCAAAATTGCCCCATCATGTCGGGCGTCAAGCTGAGGATTAGAGAATGCGGCGGCGAAGAGCTTGTCGATGAGATCGTTGGTAAAGCGACCGCCTCCTCCGTGAGCGAGGGTGACCACTGGATATTCGCTTAAGGGAATCGGGCAGCTTAGCATTAGCTGACAAGTTTGCGGTACTTATAGTAAGCGGCGCAAGCTCCCTCGGAGGAGACCATAGGAGCTCCCAGTGGATGTTCAGGTGTGCATTCTTTGCCGAAGGCGGAGCACTGGTCCGGCGTTTTCGCTCCGCGAAGGATGAGACCTGAGATGCAGAGTTCGGATTCGTTGGCTTGTATCGCTTCAATATCAAATTCCTTTTCCGCATCGAATTTTTTGTAGTCGTCTTTCAACGACAGTCCGCTTTGGGGGATTTCTCCGATGCCACGCCATTTTCGCGGCGTTATTTGGAAAACTTCGCTTATTAACTGTTGGGCCGTCTGGTTTCCGGACTGGTTAACCGTGCGTAGGTACTGGTTCTGCACTTCGCATAGACCCTGCTCAAGTTGCTTCACGCAGAGTAGGACTCCCTCAAGGATGTCAAGCGGCTCAAAGCCAGTAACCACGATGGGAACTTCGAATTTAGTCGCTAAAGGCTTATACTGTTCATGTCCCATAATGGCGCATACGTGACCTGCGGCAAGAAACGCTTGAACGCGATTATCAGGAGAGCTCAGCAGGGCTTCGATGGCTGGAGGAACAAGAACGTGGGATACCAGAAGAAAGAAGTTATCGATACCTTGTTTAGCCGCTTGATAAACGGCCATGGCATTGGCAGGAGCCGTCGTTTCGAAACCGACGGCGAAGAAAACGACCCTTTTCTCTGGATTTTCTCGAGCGATTTTCAAAGCATCCGTAGGGGAATATACAATACGAACATCACCGCCTTCTGATTTCGCCGAAAAAAGATCCCCTTCGGAGCCGGGCACTCGCAGCATATCGCCGAAAGAACAGAAGACCGTGTCTTGCCTGCGAGCAATCGCCACGGCTTTGTCAATGAGCTCTATGGGCGTTACGCAAACGGGACAACCTGGACCATGAGCCAGTGTAATTTCCTCTGGCAACAATTCGTCGATGCCAAAACGCGCTATGGAATGAGTCTGGCCCCCGCAGATTTCCATAATCGTCCAGGGACGCGTGACCTGTCGATTAATCTCGTCTGCCAGCTTGCGAACCGCTAGCGGCTCTCGGTATTCATCGATAAACTTCACGTTTCCTCCTGAAGCTCGTCCAGCGATTCGATCTCGTTTAGCGTTTCAAAGACTCGCTTGGCTTGCTCTTCGTTTACTTTGGCAATGGAAAAGCCTACATGCACCATAACGTATTCACCAATGGATACGTCTGGAGTGAAAGCTAGATTGACCGTTTTCTTGATTCCCTCGAAATCGACAGTGCCCTGTCGATCGAAGTCTTCTCCTGAAATCTCTAAAACTTTTCCTGGAATGGCGAGACACATGATTATGCAATGACTTCTAAGCTATTGTTGGCCGGATTGCAGCTCTTTTTCTCTCTGTTTTGAAATAAAGCGTATCCATAAAGTTGGCCTATGGCGATTCCGCCATCATTTGGAGGTATGCGTTGATGCCAGAACGGCTTTTTCTCTATTTGCAAAAGGTTTTGAATGGCTAGCTCGCACAGAAGACGATTTTGGAAACAGCCCCCCGATAGAACAACGTCTTCGATCTCAAAATTGCTCGCCATTTTGCATATCGCTTTCGCTAGCGTCCGATGGAATTTCATAGCGATATTCTTCACTGGCAGCTGATTGCTTAGGTCCGCTAGGCTTTCCTTTACGGCTGGGCGCCAGTCCAGTCGAGCCATTCTATCAATCGAATTTTGGAAATCAAACGAGTAGCTTTCCTGTGTGTTCGAGCTTTTGGCGACAGCTTCTAATCGCATAGCGGCCTGACTCTCGAACTCGTTGTAGTGGCAAATCCCTAACAAACTAGAAAAGCCATCGAAGAGCCGACCAGCGCTAGAGTTTAGGGGAGAGTTTATCTTCTTCAAAGCCATGTTGATCAATAGGGGCAATTCATTGCTCTCGAATGCCCCAAACAATGAAACTGATTCTTTTCCAAGAGCCTCCGAAAGAGCGCTACTGCTTAACTCGACTTTCCGTTGGCGAATCAATTCCATCAATCTGGTTTCCTTGCTGGAATCGCTTTTCATATTGAGAAGCATTCCAAGGGCCGACCTTCTGGGTTCTTTGGCAGCTCGGTCTCCACCGATAAGCTGA
>JANQKI010000315.1 GCA_028281165.1 Opitutaceae bacterium
GCCAAGCATCTCTCTGCCCGTCTTCACCGAGGAGGCATGACCATAACCGGCTATGAGGGAGAGGAAGTGATCATCGAAGCCAGAAAGCGACAGAAGGAGAGGAAGTCGACCAGCGAGGGCGGTCTGCGCACCTTCCATCTGCCTTCGACAGGCATTTACGCGGAAGAGCATCACAACCAAGTCGAAGTGGGCGTTAGGAATCGCAACGCGACCGTGGATGTTGATATCAAAGTGCCCTTTGAAACGTCTTTGAAACTGGTTTGCCACAACAGCGGGAAGATCGTGGTGGATGGCACTAAGGGAGAAATCGACGCCAGTAATCACAACGGCGGCATTTCTATCAGCAACGCGATCGGCGTGATCGTGGCCCATTCCTCGAATGGCAGTATCACGGTGACGCTTGACGAAGTTTTTCCCGACAAGCCCATGTCCTTTACCACTATGAATGGGGATATCGATGTATCCATTCCTTCTGACACGAAGGCCCAGCTCAACATGCACACCTTTCGAGGCAACGTGAAATCGGATTTCGATATCGACATCCAACCCGATGGCCCTCAGCTCAAAGTGACCGACGAGCGCTCCAAAGGGGGACGCTATCGTATCGAGTTCGAAAAAGGCCTCTACGGCAATATCAATGGCGGTGGGCCGCAGTACGTTTTCAAAACGCACAACGGAGAAATTCGCATCCGCCAAAGAAAAGCGGATACGGAATAATTAGGACCTATCTCAATTTTTTGGGTACAATTTCATAGCGTATCGAATAATCAGATATCGTCGGAACTTCTCGTTTCCGCCATAGCCTTTAGGCAAAGGAGGAAGACGTTCCGCTACGATTCTGCAAGTGAGGTAGGGAGGCTTGTTTTCAAGCCTCCCTACCATGGGTACAAACAGTAATCAAATTTGAGTTATTAAGCATCCTCTGCTTCTCACCGCATTTTAAAACTCTCTACTTGCCCAACGACTACCAACGATATGAGTTTTCCCTTGATAAGGTAATACGTTCTGGGGTTTATTCGGATTCAGATGAATCGAAAACCCCTCTTCTCACTCGCGATTCTCGCTCTATTCTCGTTGCCTCAAATCTGCCTTGCTCAAGGAGAAGCAATGGATGGAGTCGTAGATTCCGGTACAACGGCCTGGATGCTTATATCCACCGCCTTAGTGCTCTTCATGGTGCCGGGACTAGCCATGTTCTATGGCGGTCTGGTGCGAACGAAAAACGTAATCGGGACCATGATGCACAGCTTTGTATCCATGGCCTTGATCGGCGTGCTTTGGGTCGTCTGCGGCTACTCGCTAGCCTTTGGCGAAAATATCCTGGGCGGCTTCGTCGGCTGGAACTCCGATTACTTCATGCTACGCGGGATCGACGACCGCGTCGTCGATGGCGTGCCCGAGTACGTCCTGGCCATGTTTCAAGGCAAGTTCGCCATCATCACGCCCGCTTTAATAAGCGGAGCCCTAGCCGAACGCGTCTACTTTCGCGGCTACTGTCTCTTTATCTCGCTCTGGTTTCTCCTGGTCTACTGCCCGCTCTGCCATTGGGTATGGGCTTCGGATGGATGGCTTTTCAACGCCGGAGCCAATGGCGTGATCGATCTTGCCGGAGGACTGGTCATCCACGTTTCAGCCGGTTTTAGCGCTCTGATAGGAGCCTACTATCTCGGCAAGCGTCACGGCCATCCTCGGGAAACCATCAATCCCAACAATCTGGTCATGACCATGATGGGAGCGGGCTTCCTTTGGGTCGGCTGGTTCGGCTTCAATGCGGGTTCCACCGTGCAGAGCGGCCTGGATACCGCTCGAGCTCTGACCATGACCCAGATTTCCGCCGCCAGTGGGGCCTTGGCTTGGGTCGTCATTGAATCGCTCAGATTCAAAAAGGTCACCTCTCTGGGCTTCGTCTCCGGCATTCTAGCCGGCTTAGTCGTCATTACGCCAGCCGCCGGAGTCGTTCAACCCCTGGGAGCCATCATCCTAGGAGCCGCTTCTTCTGTCGCCTGCTTCTACGCCTTGCGCATGAAGGACAAACTTGGATACGACGACAGCCTAGACTGCTTCGGCATCCATGGAATAGGGAGCGGCCTGGGCGTGCTCCTGCTGGCCTTTTTCATTCGACCCGGCTGGCTAGCCGATGCCGCCGCCAACACCGATTCCGGATCCTGGACCGCT
>JANQKI010000325.1 GCA_028281165.1 Opitutaceae bacterium
GGGAGTGGGATTTTTCTCGAAAAGCTTCTTTCAGCCAATGAAACGGCCAAAGCGATTTGGCTCGATTCTTCAGAGGCTTTTCGTGAAGTGGCTCGGCAACGACTTCATCGCTTCGGGAATCGAGTGGAATTTATCATCTCACGTTTGGAAGACGATTGGGGCGGATTGCTTTCCTCTTCTCCAAACTGCATCTTTTCCATGTGCGCTATCCACCATTTGACGCATGGGGAGAAACGAGACGTCTACCGGCAGTCCTTTGATGTATTGGCAGACGGCGGTTGGTTTTGCAATATTGATGAAGCGATTCCTCGTTCCGAGAAAACGTACTTAAACGCCATGGATTTTTGGGTACAGCATGTCTACGAGGCTAAAGACAGCATTCCCCAAGACCTTTGGCCGCTGCGTGATGAGTGGCTTTCGCATTTCGATAAGTGGAAAATCCGCAATGTAGACCAATACGATCGACCGAAAGAAAAGGGAGACGATATCCATGCTTCCATTACAGACCAGCTAGACTGGTTAGAGGAAGCTGGTCTAAACGAAGTCGATGTTTACGTAAAATACCACCTTTGGGCCATCATGGCCGGGCGGAAAACGTAGGAGCGGCTTTAGTCCGTGTCTTTAAATGAGCTCTTTGCTGGTTCGTGCCCAAATCGAAGCAGCGCAAGGCTGCCAAATCCTTGCGACACGAGTGTCGGATGGATTTGGCGAACGCCGCGACCTTCGATTTGGGTCGAATCGCTTCGCGACAGGTCCCATTTTGCGGAGAACAAGGCGGCCTGCCAGCCTTGAGCTCATTTAAAGACACGGACTAGGCCGCGATCTATCACAATCGTTTGAATCGCGGTCTAAAGCCGCTCCTACTCCGATCTTTCGGTTTCTAGATTCTCGAAGATCTGGATATCTTCCTCGAAAACAGGGTTTAGCTGCTTCATCTCTTGGATTGTCACCCATCGCAAATCGGTCGCTTCGTGGCTGGCTACTCGAGCTTCCTCGCCAATGATTTTAGTAGTCCAATAATGAAGAAATGAATTCCCGTCGTTCGAGGGTATGGCGCAAACGAAAGATATTGCTTCCACCTCCATGCCGACCTCTTCCATGACTTCTCTTGCGATCGTTTCCTCTTGCGTTTCGCCATCCTCGATGCCTCCGCTGACTGGAGTCCAGTAGCCTTTGGCGGTTTCTATGTAGTCGGACCGCTTGATGAGGAGGAATCGATCTCCTTTACGGATGATGGCGACGACCGCTTGGCGATGTTTTTCGTGCACTTGTTTACTCGTTCCCATTAATAATGCCTCCTTGAAATCGGAGTTGGCCAGACTGACTGCTTCGATGTTGATTTTTGGCAAAGGGGAGTTGATTGGGCCTTTCGGTCTGGCAGTATGCTTTGTAGTTTCTTTGTCCTTAAACCCGTACCTCAACAATCGAAAGCTTATGCAACGTCGTCATTTTTTAAGGTCAACCTTGATCGGAGCGGGAGCTGCCCTGGCTGGTAGTTCAGCTCGCGCCAAAGCATTTGCCCCGGACTTGGCCGATCATACCGGCATCAAGATCAAGAAAGTCACCTTCTACAATCCGCCTAACTACAAGCCGAGCCGTTTGGCCCAAGCGAAGGGGGTAGTCGTCGTAGAATGCGACAATGGTCTCAAAGGAGTCGGCGAAGGCGGTACTCCTGACTTGGTCGAAAACCTCGCTCCTTGGCTCATCGATCAGGATCCCATCAATACCGAACATATTTGGCAGCTTATGTTTCGCGGGCTCTTTTATCCAGGCGGTCGCGAGCTGCAGCATGCCATGGGGGCGTTGGACATCGCCCTCTGGGATATCAAAGGCAAGCTACTGAATCAGCCTATCTATAATTTGCTGGGCGGTAGATTGCGCGATTACATTTACTGCTACGCGACAGGCTATCCCTGGAAGGGCTCATGGAAGGACACCGCTCGCGCTTGTGTGGAAGAGGGCTACAAGGCTTATCGCATTCATGCTCGTTCCCGTCGCGACGAGCTGAGTGTGCCCTGGAATGTGGACGAGGAAGTCCGTAGAATCTATAAGACTTGCGAAGAAATCGAGGAGGGAGTGCGTGGGATTGGCGAATGGGCAATCGATTTCCACACCCGCTTCGAGAATCCGCACGCCATTCGTCTGTCAGATTTGATCGAGCCTTTACAGCCAATTTTCGTTGAAGATCTGATTCGCTCGGAGAATCAAAACGTCTACAAATACCTGCGTCAGCAAGTCAAAGTTCCCATCGCGATAGGTGAACATTTCGGAGTTCGTTGGGATTTCAATCGCCTTGTGGAAGAGGATCTCATGGACTACAACCGCGCTACGCTTCCGAATACAGGTGGCATTACCGAATTCAAGAAGATCATGGCCATGTGCGAGACGCACTACATCGGCGTGATCCCACACTTTACCGGTCCTATCGCGACCATAGCCCTCACGCACTGCTTGGCTGCCTACACGGGCTTTGCCATGATGGAGCTGACGAATTCGGGGCGGCGCCCACCATCGTATCTGAATTCCGATGCGTTGGATTTTCGTGAAGGAAAGCTTTATCCACGCAATGCGCCGGGTCTCGGTATTGAGTTTGACCCTACAAGCTGCGAAAAGATGATCGAGATTACAGAAGGCCGAAGCGCAGCTGTTTTGAGGCGTCCTGATGGTTCCTATACCAACTGGTAGAAAACGTTCC
>JANQKI010000036.1 GCA_028281165.1 Opitutaceae bacterium
GAGCCCGGGCGCAAGCCGTCTCCAATCGAGAAGGAGACGTCATAGGCTGCCATGATTTCGCAGATTTCGTCCCAGTTCGTGTAGAGGAAATTCTCCTTGTGATGCGAAAGGCACCACTTGGCCAGGATTGAGCCCCCGCGCGACACGATGCCCGTCATGCGTTCGGCAGTGGTCGGTATGAATCTTAGCAATACGCCGGCGTGGATAGTGAAGTAGTCAACGCCTTGTTCGCATTGCTCGATTAGCGTGTCACGATAGATTTCCCAAGTGAGTTCTTCCGGTCGTCCGCCGACTTTTTCCAGGGCTTGGTAGATCGGTACGGTTCCGATGGGCACGGGACTGTTGCGAATGATCCACTCCCGGGTCTGGTGTATATTTTTTCCGGTGGAAAGGTCCATCACGGTATCGGCTCCCCAACGAATGGCCCAACGCATCTTCTCCACTTCTTTCTCGATTGAGGAGGTCACCGCCGAATTGCCGATGTTGGCGTTGATCTTCACCAGGAAATTGCGGCCAATAATCATTGGCTCGAGCTCTTGATGGTTGATGTTGGCTGGAATGATGGCTCTGCCTCGAGCGACTTCGTCTCTTACGAATTCCGGAGTGATCTCGCTGGGAATACTGGCTCCCCAGGATTGCCCAGGATGCTGCTTGAGCAAGCTGTCCCGAGGAGCGTTGGCGTTCATGTTGACCGATTCTTTGGCTCGCTGAAGTTTCGTGTTCTCGCGAATGGCGATAAATTCCATCTCGGGAGTGATGATGCCTTCTCGCGCGTAGTGAAGCTGGCTGACGGGTTTCCCGTTTTTCGATCTCAAAGGCTTTCTGTTCTCCAGATCGAAGCGAATCAGTTTGCCCTTTTCCTCTGCCTTTAGAGCGTGCGTTTCAGATAGATAGCCATCGTCAGAAGGTTTGATTTCGCGGCCTTCATATTCCTCGACATCGCCTCGTTCCAGTATCCATTTTCTGCGGGCGCGAGGCAATCCACGCTGCACGTCGCGATGATAGGATGGTTCTCCCCATGGGCCAGAATTATCATATACGCGAACCGGTTCGTTTTCTTGCAAAGCGCCATCGGGCTGGCGCGTTGGCGAGAGCGAAATCTCTCGCATTGGAACACGAATATCTTCTCGACTACCGCTGATGTAGATGCGGCTAGAATTGGGAAGGGATTGAAAGGCGCTGGTTTTCGCTTCTTCGGGCATGACTTTTAGCTGTGTTGGTCAGCGAGCCATGAACATGAAAGGAAGGCGCCTTTATTAGCGAATCCCTTCGGCGGCATGACCCGCATCAGGTTCTATGAGTTTAGAAACCGCGCGCGTTCCAATCTCAGCCCGGCGCTCCGGACACCCCAATCGCAGATTGTGTGTGGAAAGTTTGGAGGGGATGAGATGATAGGCAATCTAAATAGCCTAAAAATGAATTGTCGCTTGCTACTGAACGGAAACGGGAACAACCACTTCCGAGTAGCCAGGCACCTCCACGAATAGATTTCCCACGCCTGGGAGACCACCTTCGACGGGCACACTCGTGGATTTCATTCCTGCCTGAATCGTCACAACGTCCATGATGACGCTTTTCGGAACATCCGTTCTGACCCGGATTCTCAAGCCACCAGGAGGAGCTGGATCGGGAATGTGGAAAATGACCGGCATCCTTTGGCCCGTCGTGAGGGAAATGGAACCAGGCGTAACGTAAATTTGGCTGGCATCGATACGAAGCGTTCCGGCGTTGATTTCTCCGCGTGGTCCCAAGACCTTCACCTCGTAGTTACGACCTGGATCGAGGGAAGGAACATAAAAGGCGAGGGAAGTCGCGCTCTCTAATCGAGCTGGAGCCGGAATACCACCAACGGTGACCTTGTCAGTGCTGTCAAAGCCACGTCCAAGGATCGCGACCTTAGTCCCAACAGGAGCCCGATCGACTTCGAGTTCAACCGAGTAGCGTTGCTCGACGGTGAGGGGAGTGACATCGATGAAAGCTTCTTTGGTACGAAATCCATCGTTTGCCTTGATGTCGTACTTAACGATCACGTAGTAGGAAGCCGAGTTGCGTCCTTGAGGCATTTCGTAGTCGTACTCCCAAATATCGTCGCTTCCCGGAGCGAGCGTCATCGAACTAGAGGCTCCGTCGATGATGATTTCCGGACGAATGGTTCCATCTATCACTGTGCTGGCTCGCTTCTTGAGGATTTGAACCGAGATGGTGTAGGTGCCCGACGGATTCGCCTTCATCGAGGTCGGTGTCAGATTGATAACCTGGAGATTACATCCAGCGAAAAATAAAGCGGCGATGAGCAAGGGAAGGATTAGCCAACGTCTCTTGGTGGAATTGAGAGCGAAAATTTCCATATCTTTTCGGTTGGTAGACTAGATTATATGGGCTATTTCAATCAAATAAAGGACTCGCAGTGAAGGAAATAGTTCAAGATACCAAGTCAAAATGGGACTCAATGAAGCCATGCCAGTTCAATTGGAAAAAGGGTGTCAAGGACTGACGGAAAATCGGCGAAGTTTAGGCTTATATTTACACGTCCCATTCTGCTCTCGTCCCTGTGACTACTGCGCATTCTATCAAGTTCAGTCGGATCGCCAAGGAATTCTTGATTACATCGAAGGGGTGAGCCGAGAAATCGAGATCCTAAATTGTGACCAGGGGATCGATACATGTTTTTGGGGAGGCGGTACGCCAAGTCTGCTCCCGGCAGGCGACCTGGAGAAACTGTGTCGGCTGATCGTGGACGGTTTTGGCCGGCCGCGTTTGGAGTGGACCGTGGAAATGGCTCCTTCATCAGTAAAAGCGGATAAGTTGCAGATCTTGAAGGATTGTGGAGTAAATCGCGTTTCCCTGGGAATTCAAAGTCTCGATGAAGGGATGTTGGATTCGCTCGGTCGGCCTCATAGCCCCAAACAGGTTTTGTCGGCCTACGATCTTATCAAGAGCTTTGAGTTTGATAGTGTTAACATCGATCTGATGTTCGCCATTCCGGGACAAACGCCAGAGCAGCTTAGTGAGGATTTGAGAAATGCCGTGGCTTTGGAACCCGATCATATTTCAACTTATTGTCTTACTTTCGAAGAGGATACGGCTCTTTACGTCAAGCTTTCGCAAGGCAAGGTATCCATCGATCAAGAGCTTGAGGAGCAGTTGTATCGTCTGATTTGGGAAAAGCTAGGAGAAGCAGGTTACGAACAGTATGAGATTTCCAATTACGCGAAACCGGGAAAGCAGTGCCTTCATAATCTTAATACATGGCGAATGAACGAATGGATGGGTGTTGGCCCTTCAGCGGCGAGTCAGTACAAAGGCGTTCGTTCATCCAATCCCTCTGACTTGGATAAGTGGAGAGATAATATCGATAAGGGCCTCCGAGGAACCGAAGATCGTGTCTTTCTTTCAGACGATCTCCTTTTGGAAGACAGTGTGATATTCGGCCTCCGCATGAATGAGGGTGTAGACTGCCAGCTTCTCGCTCAACGTTTTGACTCCTCTAAAATTGGCCAATTTCAAGAGCGTCTCGACACACTGGTTGCCGATGGACTAGGGGACCGATCGGGCCAACATTACACTCTCAGTGATAAGGGTAGACTCGTGGCGGATGCGGTAGGAGCGGAACTCGTTGGAATTTTATGAATCCTATTTTCGAGGCTGGCTTGACAGCCCAATCCATAAACATGATTGAGTCATCCAGTATGCAGACGACATCGAATCTTAGATTGCCGATTTTTGGCCTGATGGCCGCAGTCATGCTATGGTTGTCTGGCTGCACGACGACGGGTCCTGGATTTGATTATGAAAGAACGCTGGCTCGATTTGTGTTAGAGCAGGATTCGCGAGAAACCTATGCCAAGGTAGTCGAACTGCCTGTAAGTAAAGCGCGAATACCCATTGAACCGAAAGCCAGTCTATCGGAGTTTGATATTGTCGATGTCGAGGTGGCTGAAATCGAACTGGGCCAATGCCTACTCTTTTCGCTGACCCGAGCGGCAGCCATGGACCTCTACCGCATTAGCGCTCAGAATATTGGAAAACGCATCGTGCTTTTTATCGACGGACAGCCTATTGGCGTTCGAAAGATCGATGGCCCTATAGCTGAGGGGGCTTTGTATATTTTTCTGGAAACGCCGGATTCTAATTTGGCTGATATTGCAACAAACCTTAAGGGAACGAGCATTGAAATTCAAAAGAAGCTTAAGAAAAGCTAAGGGAGCTTTCGTCATTTTAAGCCTTGTTTTCTGCGGCCTTGGATTTGCTCAGCCCTTCAAGATTGGGGATCATTTTTGGCCTACGCCCAACAGGGCTTTTCTCGATTCCAAAAGTCTAGGGACTTTCTTGCAGCCGACTTCTTCGGGACGATTGGAGTCTGCCTTGTTTGGATGTGTTCGGACAAACGGGAGACAATTTCATGAGGGAATTGATCTCAAGCCGATCAAACGCGATCGACGTGGCGAGTCGATCGACGACATCTATGCCTTCCACGAAGGCATTGTACGCTACGTAAATCGGAGGGCTGGAAAGAGCAGCTACGGTCAATACATCGTTATAGAGCATCCCGATATTCAACCGGGATTGGTCAGTCTCTATGCTCATATGCGTTCGGTGCCGCGAAGCATTTCACCAGGCAAGAGAGTCGCCGGAGGCGAGAAGATCGGCATAATGGGACGCAGTGCGGGTGGGTACACGATTCCTAGGGAAAGAGCCCATCTGCATTTCGAAATTGGATACTGGTTGGGTCCTGAGTTCCAGAAGTGGTTCGATCAGCAGCCTTTTAAATCTCCTAATGACCATGGCACTTGGAATGGCATGAACATAGTCGGCATTGACGTTTGGGATTTTTGGCAGGCGATCAAACGAGGCAGTGTTCGTAATCTAGAGGAGCATTTAGCACGAGAGCCGGTTGCCGTAACCGCAACGATTCCCAGAACCTCGATTCCTGATATTCTACAGGCAAATCCGGATTTGATGACCAATATAGCTCTGCCTCAGGAAATGGGTGGATGGAGAGTAGAGCTGACCTGGTATGGAATGCCGCTTCGCTTTACTGCTTTGAGTCGGGAAGAGATGAAGGGCAATCCGAGAGTTCAAGTTGAGGTGGATCATTCGCTTCACGCAAAGGGAGACACGTGTATTGCTCTAGCAAGGACAGGTGTTTATTCTGGTCCCAGCGGAAAACTAAACACTCTGATTAGCCGACTGTTTGTCGATTAAACGGAGTTAATCAAGAGGAGGTCCGGAAAACAAAAAAGCGTCCTCGTTTGAGGACGCCTATCGAAAGTCTGTTTTAAAAACGAATCCCGATTACTCTTCAGGCTTCGTTTTCTTCAGGCCTACTACGCGCTCTCCCTCTTTCCACTCTCCACGCTTCTTCAAGAGTTCGACGCGTTCGAAGCGTTTGAGCACGTTTCTTTTTACCTGAGAGCTGGTTGATGATTTGTAGCTGGGATGCTGTGACATGGCTTTAAATTGGGTCCGTTTTGTTAAAAGCGGCGTAAGTTGGACGCTTCTTGGGCCCATTTCAAGTACTTTTCGTCGACATTCGAAGCTTCGACTTCAATCCATTGCGGCGTGTCGTAAGGATGTGCTTCGATAATCGTCTTTCTGAGTTGCTCAACCATCGGGCTTAGAGCCTTGAACCAGATCCTAAACTCCTTGTCTTGGCAGACTTCGTCATTCCAACGATATAGAGATTCTATTGGCTGGTCGATCTGGGCGCAGACGGCTAGTTCTGATTCGATAGCTATTTTAGCTAGGTTTTGGGCGGATTCCTCGGTGTTAACCGTGGTCCAACACACGCAAAGTCTTTCTTCTGGTTTGTTTTTCTCCTCCATTTCGTTTCAGCTTACTCAATGGGACGTTTTACTGAATAATCCCTTGACGCCCCTAAGCAGCAAGATAAAAGGCAGGATTCCATTTTTCAAAAGGAGGTTTCGCGTTGAGAGAAGACTACATAAAAGAAGCCAGGAAAACCATTCCTGATCCAAACATTTTAATCAATGTCGTGTCGCGCCGCGTACGTCAGTTGCGACATGGCAACCGCCCGCTAGTCGAATCGCTTGAGAAGCTGAACCCCGAAGACATAGCTCTGCGCGAGATAATCGAAGGAAAAATCAGCTACGAAATCGCGGAGTAACGACGCAGCGGCGTGTTCTAGAGTTTCACTACAGACCTATTTTAACGACAGCGCGGTAGTTGGTTCTGCCGCGCTGTTTTGTACAACCCTTCGCCGAGATTCCCCGTTAAGCCATGTCGGCAAAAAAGACAAGCAAGCCCGGATTGCCCCGCGATATTCGGAACGCGAAAGTGTTTCGCGACTACTTCGTTGAGGAAAAATACGAAGCTGGGATCGTTTTGACGGGGACTGAAGTGAAGTCGATTCGAGCCGGTAAAGCCAGTTTGACAGAAGGCTTTTGCCGCTTTGTCAAAGACCAGCTTTTTATCTACGGCTTACACATCGATGAATATGCCTTTGGAAGCATGAACAATCATATTCCCCGGCGCGAGCGAAAGCTGCTATTGAAGAAACGCGAGCTTCGCAAGCTGCAACGAGCGGTAGAGTCGGGAGGAAAGGCGATCATCCCCATTCGCATGTATTTCAAGGAGGCGTTGATTAAAGTGGAAATCGGTCTCTGCGTTGGGAAAAAGCTTTTTGACAAACGAGATGACCTGAAGAAAAAGGCCGTCATGCGAGACGTAGACCGCTATATGAAAGACAGCCGGAACTACGCCTAAAAAATCTCCTCAAATAGCATGAACGACAAAATGACGATAGCCTGCCTTGATTTGGAAGGCGTGCTTATTCCTGAAATCTGGATTGGCTTGGCGAATAAGACGGGCATCGACGAGCTTCGGCTTACGACCCGCGATATTGCCGACTACGATGAATTGATGCAGAAACGTCTGCAGGTGCTAGATGACAACGGCTTAAAGCTGACTGATTTTCAAGAGGTCGTTGCGTCAATGGATCCTCTGCACGGAGCGCAGGACTTTCTAAAGTGGCTTCAGAAACAGTGTGAAGTCATCATCCTTTCCGACACGTTTAGGGAGTTTGCCATGCCATTGATCGCCAAGCTGGGGAATCCCACCATGTTTTGTCATTCGCTGCAGGTCGACGCTTCGGGTCGTATCCAAAATTATATTCTTCGCCAACAAGATCAGAAGCGAAAAGCGGTTATCGCGCTAAAGAGCCTAAACTTTCGTGTGCTCTCAATGGGCGACTCTTATAATGATCTTAGCATGTTGGAAGAGGCCCATGCCGGCATTTTCTTTAAGCCTACCAAGAAGATAGCTGAAGAGTATCCGCAATTTCCTGTAACCCAAAACTATGATGAACTGCGCGAACGTCTCCAAGCGGATCATGGTTTTGCGAACTGAGTTTTCCTAGGGAAATTTCTCGCTTGCCAGTAGCGAGAACCTTCGAACGAGACGTTTGGCTATGTTGCATGTGATCTTATATAAACCGGAGATTCCTCAGAATACCGGTAATATCGGGCGAACCTGCGCTATAACCAATTCAAGATTGCATCTCATTCATCCCCTGGGTTTCCAGATACGCGACAAGCATTTGAAGCGAAGCGGGATGGACTATTGGAATTCCCTCGATGTACATCATCACGAAAGTTGGGAGGCGTTCATGGAAAGCGACGTCCGGCCAAAGCGTATCTTTCTTTTCACGACAAAGGCTGCTCAATCGTATTGGGATGTTGCCTACAAAGACGGCGACGGTTTATTGTTTGGAAGGGAAGGTTCAGGAGCTCCGGATTGGATGCATGAAACTTTTGAGGACGGCTGTCGTTTGAAAATACCGCATTTCAACACTAAACTAAGATCGATGAATCTAGCCACAAGCGTGGGAATTGCTGTCTACGAAGCCATGCGGCAACTCGAAACTTAGATACAATAGCTTTTCATGCCTAAGACTCTGGTGATCAGCACTACTTCGGTGGGCGGTGTCATGCATGGAATGCAGGTTGTCGCTACCTTAAAGGAAAACGATCCGAGCATGGAGATTCATGTTCTCGTTCGAGACCATTTGAGAGAATTGGTAAAGCTGCTTCCCTTTGTGGATGGCATTATTCCATTCGAGCGTGAAAGCGGACTGAAAGGTTTTCTGGAATTAAGAAAGCGACTTCGTTCCGAAGCATTTGATTATGTATTGGATTTTCATGGACTAGCGAGAACCGGTTTAATGAGCTGGATCTGCAAGGCTCCAAACAAAATAGGGCGAGCTGATGCCCGTGAAGGGGCAACGCTATTTTACAAGCAACTCGTTCCCTTGCCGAATAACGCTTCAAAGCGCCACACGGTTGAGAAGCTATTGGAGTTTTGTCGGGTTTTTGGATTCAGCCCCGAACTCAAAGGCGAAGTTAAGATTTCAGACCTTGAGGACCTCAAGGAGAAGCTTGCGCTTGGAGGCAGATTCGATCGTGTTGTATCCATAATTCCACACTCTAGCAGGCCAGAACGTGAATGGCCACATTTTGCCGCGTTTATAAAAACACTGAGCGAAAGACTTGCCGATACGCGAGTCCTCGTACTAGCTCTAGAGCATCAGCAAGTGGCTAAAATTGAAGATCTTGTTGGTAGTGATAAGCTAGTAGATCTACAAAAAGGCGTTTCTATGGTCGATTTGGCGAGAGCGCTGCAAGTTTCCGATCTATCAATCGGCGTTCACAATGACCTGATTAGCCTAGCCGCATCTCTTGGAACGCGAACCACAACGGTCATCGGGAAATCCAACATTCTTTTCAATGGACCGTATCCAGCGAACACTGATCACCATCAAATCGCTTATTCGCCCAAGGAAGATTTGAAACAGCTTTCTATTAGCGAAGTTCTGCAAAAGGCTGAATCGCAGCTCTATCCTTGACTAGGGCTACCGACTGTGCCTTACCCCTCTGGTCGTCTTCCGATCACCGACTTCATAACCTGATTCGACAAATGATTGATCTTAAACTGCTCCGCGAAAATCCGGATTTAGTAAGGGATGGCATTCGAAAAAAGCATAACGATTGCGATCTCGATGCCGTCTTGCAGGCTGATTCCAATCGTCGATCCTTGATTTCGGAAACCGAGACTCTCAGAGCCCAGCAAAAGGCTGCTAATACTGAGATGTCGCAATTGCAAAAGGGCAGCGAGGCGTTTCTGCAAAAAGTGCAAGAGATGAAAACGCTATCGGCCAGTGTTAAAGCGAAGGAGTCCGAGCTCAAGGAAGTGGAAGAACGCTGGAATGAATTAGCTTTATCGATACCAAATCTTCCTCACGAAAGCGTTCCCGAAGGAAAAGACGAGACGCAGAATGTTGAAGTCGGACAGTGGGGCGCCATTCCTGAAAAGCAATCGTACCATATTCCCCACTACGATATCGAGTGGCTTGATCGGATTCTCGACTTCAAGCGAGGTACTAAGGTAACCGGATCCGGTTTTCCGTTCTTTGTTGGTGACGGAGCTAAACTGGTTCGCAGCCTGATTTCTTTCTTCCTCAATTCAGCGAATGAAGAAGGGTTCGAAGAAATGGGAGTGCCGTTCTTCGTCAATGCGGATAGCGCGACGGCCACTGGCCAATTGCCCGATAAGGAAGGACAAATGTATCAGACGGTTGAGGACGATTTGTACGCGATTCCTACGGCTGAGGTTCCTTTGACAAACTTCTTCCGCGACGAAATACTGGATGCATCCGCATTGCCAATTTACCGCTGTGGGCATTCTGCTTGCTTCCGTCGCGAGGCAGGCAGTTACGGAAAGGATGTGCGTGGCTTTAATCGCGTCCATCAATTCGACAAGGTCGAACTCCTTAAGTGGGTAAGGCCTGAAACCAGCTTTGATGAATTGGAGTCGCTGCGCGAGTACGCCGAAAACCTTCTAAGAAAGCTGGAGCTGCCGTTTAGAACCTTGCTTATGTGCGGTGGCGATATGAGTTTTGCCAACTGCAAACAGTATGACCTTGAAGTTTATGCGGCGGGTCAGGAACGCTGGCTGGAAGTATCGAGCTGCAGTAACTTTGGCTCCTTTCAGGCTCGCAGGGCGAAGATACGCTATCGCGATCCCGAAACGAGCAAGCCCGAAATCGTTCACACCTTGAATGGTTCTGGGCTAGCCGTTCCGCGTGTTTTCGTGGCTATCCTCGAAAATGGTTTGCAAGCTGATGGTAGTATTCGAATTCCGGATGCGTTGGTTCAATATATGGGTAAGGATCGAATCGAGCCGAAATAGGCGGCTAAATTGAAGCTAGTTGTCTCTGGATTGGAAACAGGTCTCCAGCGCGTTAAGAGAGCAAATCGGTAGTAGCTGGTTGCCAAATCGTATTGAGAAACGCCTTCTCGATGATAGGCTGGTTGTGTTTGTCGCTTGTTCGGGGGGAGCTGATTCCTTGTTTCTTTTATTGGCAACCCATGGCTGGCTGGCAGCCGAAGGCCAACAGAGCAGACTTCGGGTTCTGCATTTTAATCATCGCTTGCGCGGCGATGAATCCGAGGGCGATGAATCGTTTGTTCGGGAAATCGCGGAGAAGCTGGAGATCGACATTAGCGTTTCTCGATGGGAACGCGAAAATGAAACGAGCCCTGTATCCGAAGATCAAGCGCGTGAAGCTCGCATGGCCTTCTTCGCCGAATGTATCAGTTCTACTAGCGAAAAGGGAATCATTTTAACAGGTCATCACTGTGATGATATTCCGGAATCCATGTTGATGAGGCTCTCTCGAGGCAGTGGTTTGCAGGGGCTGTCCTCTCCTCGTTCAATTTCTAAAGGCTTCAGTGGCATCTTATTTGCAAGACCCTTGTTGAATTGGCGAAAGAGGGAGATTATCGATCAACTAAGGGGCCTGGGTGCCGTTTGGCGAGAGGACGAAACCAATTTCGAAAACCATTTCTACCGCAATCGACTACGCAATAAAGTAATAGCGGAGTGGGAAGCCGCCTCTGATAGACCAATTCATAAGGGCGTTGCTCTATCAAGAGAGCTGTTGGAGGAAGACTTTCTCGCTTTGGAGGAAACGTTTAATGATGCCTGGAGGCGAGTATGTTTGGAAAATGGCAGGTTAAGCCTTGCTGGCTTACAAGAAGAGCCGCGAGCTGTTCAAAGAAGAGCTTTGCAGAAGCTGTGTATTCAGTTTTCTGATGTGTCCAGTTTAGGCGCTGATATAATGAGAAAAGCGCTTGATGTAGTCGAGCTTGGTAATGACCTGGCTATTTCCATCTCTAAGAGATATTCACTTGTTCTGGATAGGTGTGAAAACTCTGTTTCTATCCTCGATCTTTTTCGCGAGGGCAGGGTTTGGGGATCTTTCAATTTGCCTTTTTTTTCCCGAGGTTGGCTTCCCGTTGGCGGGCGAATAACTGCCCGCATTTGCAGTCTTGAATCTGAAGTTAGACAATCGATCCTGATTGGGGAGATCCCGCACACGCATGAGGTCTATCTTCGTTTGCCTGGCGCGAGGGCTTTGAATTACGTAAAAATTCGACACTGGGAGAGCGGCGATTCGTACAGGCCTTATGGCAAGACGAGTGCCAAAAAGTTGGGCGAGCTTTTCATCGAAAACAAGATTCCGAAGGAAAATCGGTATGATTTGCCGCTTTTTCTTGCTCAAAATGACGATATTCTTTGGGTGCCCGGACTCCCGCCCAATTCTGAATTTATTATCAATGAGGGAACGATCAAGGCGTTGCAATTGACTTACCAGGAAGCAGCATCCAGGGTTATCGCGTAAATTTACATTAATGTCAGAACCAAACAACGAAAGAAAACCTCCTGGAAAAGGAGTGCCAGAACGCTTTCAGCCTAAGGTCATTTTGATCTGGCTAGCTATTTTTGCGGTCATCGCATTCCTGTGGTATCAGACTGGTACGACATCAAAAGCCGATCCCATCAAGATCCAGGATGTAGTCGTCGCTACACAAGAAGGTAGAATCGAGTCTGGCAAAATCATTCCTGTTCCTGGTGGTACTGATTACTATGAAGTAGTGGGGCAAATGAAAAAAGAGGATCCCGTTGCGGTCGACGGTTTCAGATCCGTAAAATTTTACGCCCGAGGGAAAATCATAGCCGAGGATTACAAGCTTCTGCAGCAGACGAAGCTTTTTGATGAGGTGGAAGCGAACACATTTCTGCCGCAACTGCTGGCAGGAATAATCCCGTTCATTCTCGTCATAGGTATTCTTTATTTCTTGTTTGTCAGACAGTTACGCATGGCTGGCAGGGGGGCCCTGAATTTCGGCAAGAGCAAGGCTAAGTTGCTAACTCGCGAAAAGGACAAGGTGACTTTCAAGGACGTCGCTGGTTGTGATGAAGCAAAGGAGGAGGTTAGCGAGGTCATCGAATTTCTGAAAGATCCCAAGAAGTTCCAGCGAATGGGAGGCCGCATTCCTAAAGGTATTCTTATGGTGGGACCTCCGGGCACCGGTAAGACCCTGCTAGCCAAGGCCGTTGCTGGTGAGGCGGATGTGCCTTTCTTTTCTATAAGCGGCTCGGACTTCGTAGAGATGTTTGTGGGCGTTGGCGCGAGTCGCGTGCGGGACATGTTCGAACAGGGGCGAAAGAATGCTCCCTGTTTGATTTTCATCGACGAAATCGATGCCGTTGGACGTCAGAGAGGAGCTGGACTGGGAGGCGGAAACGACGAGCGTGAGCAGACTCTTAATTCTTTGCTGGTCGAAATGGACGGTTTCGACACCCAAGAGGGCGTCATTATTTTAGCTTCGACCAATCGCCCGGATATTCTGGACAACGCTCTCTTGCGTCCAGGACGCTTCGATAGGGAGGTAGTCATCGACCTTCCTGACTACAAAGGCCGCGAGGAAATCCTCAAGGTTCACGCGAAGAAGATAAAATTGGGAGCAGATGTTAGTTTAGCGGATATCGCAGGCGCTACTCCTGGATTCTCAGGAGCGGACTTGGCCAATCTTTTGAATGAAGGCGCCTTGATGGCTGCCAGAAAAAACAAGAACCAGGTAGATCGTATCGATATCGACGAGGCTCGTGATAAGATTTCATTTGGGCGTGAGCGTCGTCGCCTAATGGATGAAGAAGATAAGCGAGCTACAGCGTATCACGAAGCTGGGCACGCCTTGGTCAAGGCAGTCTTGAAGGATAAGAATTTTAAACTCCACAAGGTGACAATTCTTCCACGTGGTCAGGCTCTGGGAATGGCAATGTCTACACCGACTAAAGACATCCTTGGCATGACTCGCAATCAGCTGAACAACCAGATTGCTTACGCTATGGCTGGGCGCATTGCCGAAGAGGTAGAAACCGGAGATTATAGTAGCGGCGCCTCAAGCGATATTAAGCAAGCCACCAAAATGGCTCGTCAAATGGTTTGCGATCTCGGCATGAGCGAACTGGGTCCTGTCGCTTTTGGGGACAATCAGGAGCACTTGTTTCTCGGAAGAGAAATCAACAAGACTCAGAATTACAGCGAGGAAACCGCCAACAAGATTGACGAGGAGATTAGCAAGATAATCCACAAGCAGTTCGAGCGGGCCAAAAAGATTATCGAAGATCATCGTGATCATCTCGACAAGATTTCGGAGGCTCTGCTTGAATACGAAACGCTTGAAGGCAAGCACGTGGATGAGATAATCGAATTTGGAGAAATCCGCTCGGAAGTCGTTTCTTCTAAAACGGAGCTTGAAGAGGAAGAGCGACTTGCCGAAGAAGCCAAGAAGGCCGCTGATAAAAAGAAAGACTCCGAAGGGGATATTCCTCCTGCAGTTGATAGCGCTCAAGCGATGGCTTGATCTCGCTAAATTTGGTTCGACTCATTTCCTGAAACCTGTTTCTCTGTCGTTCTCCTCGAACGATCTCCTCCTTCATGTCTGTAAAGTATTCAAAGATTGGATCTATCCAAAAAGAGTCGGACATTGCTAGATTGATGTCGCTCGCTTTGGAGCAACCCGACATCCTTAATTTAGCAGCTGGTTTTACTGATAATGCTACTTTGCCATTATCTGAAGTCGCTTCAGTCGTTGAAAGACTCCTCGAAGAAGGCGATAAGACTATTCTCCAATATGGGTCAAATCAAGGCAGAGTAGGATTAAGAACGCTTATTCGCAATCGTATCGAAAAAGCGGATAGCAAGCCAGAAGGAGCTTATTGTGATTCTGATTTACTAATAGCAAACGGTTCTCAGCAGATATTATATTTAGCGATTCAAACGCTTTGCAATCCCGGCGATATCATCCTGGTCGAGCAGCCCACCTATTTCGTTTTTCTTGAATTGCTTCGAGGTCTCGA
>JANQKI010000054.1 GCA_028281165.1 Opitutaceae bacterium
CCTACTCGCTTCACCCTGCTCCGCACTACCCGCGCCGATATTGAATCGCCACATGGAAAGACCGATTCCACGGTAGTTGCCATTCTCGTCTCTCTCTTGGGAAAAGAGCCAATCCGCCAGCTGTTGGCGTTGCTCTTCAGTCCAGTACTTCGCTATGAAGTCCACATTCCAGGCATCGGAAGCGCCAAAACCAACAATCGACTGATAACGCGTATCCAGATCGATGCGCACATCGAGCGAGATCTCATCAGCGGGCAGCAACGAGGCGAAAATCAAGAATAACGGAATCGACTGAAGCGTCTTGCTTATAGGCGTAATCGCTGATTGCGCTAAGCGGTCAACGATCGCGTCTACAATATCCTTGATATGTCGCATTACTTGAGAATCAAATCCTTGTCGCGATCGCAGACTACTTTGCCATCGGCAAGTTCAAGTTCGGCTATCTGAATAGCGGCTCTTCGATTCTCCCGCGGCTGAATGTAGGGAGGCGTCCCGTAGTCGCGCCAAGGTTCGACATGATAGAAGACAAAGGCTCGTCCTTCTTCTACCAATACACTGCAATGACGAGCCATGCTGCCGTCCTGCTCTCGCGAACCGCCTTCTTTCAAGATAACGTTGTTCATCTTCCAAGACCGAGCATCATCGCTCTCGTAAACGATCAGTCCTTCATGAGGATCGGTAATCAGCCACTTCTTGCCTTTCCACTCGAAAAAGAAAGGCGCTTCTTCAAAGCCGTACCCAGTGGCCGTCTCGTTGAAAACCTCACCTGTATCCGAATTGTCGATCTTCCAATTTAACAGATCTTCGCTTTGCATCGCGATCAATGAGGCTTTTGGCCCTCCATCTTTTCTGCCTTTGTACCAGAGTTTCCATGTTTCTCCGTCCTTCCAAACCGTCGCGTCCAGCGCTCGCTCTTCGAGTTTGCTGATTTTCTGAACTCGCTTCCAACCGTTGAGCAAATCGCTCGCAGGAGCTGAGTACTGAATTACGTAGCCCGGTCCTCCCCATTGGCCACGAGTCGTATCCGTATCCATTTTCCAGGTAACAAACATGTGGTAGGTATCGCCCTCGCGACAGATCGCAGGAGCCCAAAACGTCTCGTGATTGTCCTTTTCTCCCGGAATTCCATCAAACGAGCAATAACCCTTAAACTCCCATTGTATTAAATCTTTGGATGCCGCTACTCCCAACGGAGTAGCGACGAATGTCTCGTCATGCAAGGCCCGGCGAGCGGTATAGAAGATCCACCACTCTTCCTCATGTTGGTTCCATATGATCTCAGGGTCGCAGGAACCTTGATAATGAGGATCAACGAAAAGCGGAGCGGGAGGAGTGGCGGCATTCATCTTTAGACTAGTCATGGCCGCCAACAGGATCAGGGCCAAGCAAGGGAGCGATTTAAAAGATAGGGCATTCACTACAGGACTTTCGTCGGATTTACTGTTATCTCCACAACACTCAGTTCAACATAGGCGTATGAGACGCTGGGGACTTTCAAAAGAACACTATTGTCGCTTGTCTCAGCGATAGAATCGTCTTCACCCATCCTGCTTTCGTTCCAGAGTCGAGAGACCTTGGGAGACTTGCCAAGCCGCCCTCCCTGGATTTTAAGATCGAGCGTTTGATTCAATTGATCGCTATTCGCAATGTGGATACCAAGACGCTCTTTAGATTCATCGTAGTGAGCATAGAGCCAGGTATTCGGATTTTTCACACGTGTTGAGCTTATACGATAGGCGTCGCGACTTTTGCGAACGAAATTGAATAGTCCGGAATGCTTTAGCAGTACTGGTTTTCCGTCGTATCCAACAATTCTCGGCACTGTTTGATAGTAAATAATCCCTTCAACGCCAGCATTCGCAGACACTATCAAACGCTCCAGGGCTTTCACCAGAAACCTTGCCTCGTCGATCTCGGCTTCCTTGTAATCCGTCGCTTCAGTAAACCACACTGGTTTCTTTGAAACCTTCACGAGCTTCTGCCACTTTTGGTCCCAAAGCTCCTTGGGTATCGCCCTACCCTGTTCGTCATCGTAGAAGTGAGAGCCTACCAGATCGATGTTCGGTCGCAGAAATCGAACCTTTTCGATCGCCCGCTGCAACGCCCAGGTCTCCACGCCAACGCGGACCAAGCCATCCTCTTCTTTCATGCGTTTCCAGAGATAGTCAACATCGCCCGCCGACGCATTGTCTTCGTTCCATGGCCCGATCCAATCGATGGATACTCCTCGTTCTTGCATCATGCGAATGAAGTCGTCGAGATAAGTCGCATAGGCATCGAGGTCCAAATTGTAAATACGTCCATTGTCGCAGCCTTTGTCCTCGTTGCCACATCGCATCGATAGCGGAAATTTATGCTTGTGGTGAAGATTGTTGTCTTGATCTCCATCGCCATTGGCCACGCTAGCAAAAAGGATGACATCTGGATTCGCCTTTCTAGCGAGACGAGCCAGTTTTACCACCTTATCGTAGAAGGGGTCGTCAACCGGTCTCATCGCGTAAATCGGAATGCGAAAAACCGTAAATCCTTCCTCATTGAAAAGCGTATGACAAAGATCCTCGGCCTGAGGGCTGTCTGCCCAATCCTTCAGCGAAAGCTTGGCATCAACCCCATGCTGGAGCTTCGATCCCAATTCGCCAAGATCGATAACAACCTCGAGGTTTTCCGACCAAACCAAGGCAGTCGTGGAAACGATCAACGCTAGGAAACAGAGGCATCGCATATTCAATGGTTTCTAAACGCTAACAAATAAAACAGTTCAATTTTTTATCAAACTTTTATTTACCGTATCACGATCCCTAGTCGCTCAGTTATAAAGCCTATCGATTAACGATCTCCAATCTTCGTCCGTCGAATAACGCCTAAGGACTCTCTTGCTTGGACGTCGACCTTGCGGAAGATTTTCAATCTGCTCGATTCTTTGCTCGGCCAACACGGGATCCTCCATTTCGACTGCCATAACCGCCGAGGCAATCAGCGCTTGCTGGTGGTGAGGCATGATCTCGACGGCTCGCGAGAAGTAGTTCTGAGCAAGAGCGTGGTCAGCGCTCTTCATGTGTATGACCCCTAAGGAAAACAAGGCCTCGGATTTCAACACCGAAACGTCTCTTTGAGAAATGGGCTCGTCGCTTGAGATCTCGTTTTCGGAGGCGAATTTCAAATGATCCGTAGCCTCCACGTATTCCTCAGACTTGAAGAGCAACTTGCCGAGTTCCAGTCGGAAATAGGGATTGTCTTGATGATACGGCATACCCTGCTCCATCACATCGATAGCTTGCTCAAGGTCTTCGTTCGACTCGTGAATTCGAGCGATGTAGGCTCTGGCCTCGTAGTGGAAATCTTCCCACTGCAAGATTTGCTGGAGCAGCTTCATAGCCTCCGACTGGCGACCGTATTGCACGTAAATTCGAGCCAAGCCTAATCGCGGCGGGATAAGCTCAGACCGATATTTTAATGCGGCAAGATAGCTTTGTTCGGCAGCCATACTGTCGCCCAGCCGCTCTAAAACATGCCCGAGCTTAAAATGGCCGCTGGCGAA
>JANQKI010000108.1 GCA_028281165.1 Opitutaceae bacterium
CGATAAAACGCTTCTTCGCCGTTTCGTTTGTTTCCAGCAGCTGGTCGGAAAGGCCCAGATCGTCAATGAATGTTTCAACCCAAGGGTCTGGCAGAAGCAATGAATTTGGGCCTCTTTCGACCAGGTATCCGTTTTCCTGATAAGATGAAATGGGGCCGCCAAAATGAGCCGATTTTTCGAGGGTGACTATTTCTTTGCCGCTCTTTTTCAAAAGATACGACGCGGTTAGTCCCGAGATGCCGGCTCCTATTATAATCGCGTCCTTCAAATTTTTGCGGCTGCTTGAGCAACTAAATGGTTTTGGAGAAACGCTTCACGCCTTCACCGAGATAGGCATCGAAACGCATGGCCAGATTTCGGACCAATAGCCTGCCGAGTTCGGTAACTTCCAATCGGTTTTCCGCGAGATTGACGATTCCGTCATCGTCGGCCTCCTCGAAGCGTTGTAGCTCCTTTGAAAAATAATCTTTGAAATCAATGTCTAATTGACGAGAGAGCGCTTCGTAGTCCAACTCAAGATCGCACATCAGTCTCATTATGACGGTACGACGGATTCGATCGTCGTGGCTGAGAAAATACGCTTTGGCAAAGGGAAGCTTATTGTTGTCCAAAGCCTGGTAGTAGCTTGGCAAGGTTTTGCAGTTCTGGCGATAGTGCGTTCGGGTTTGAGAAATGCTGGAAAGACCAAAGGCGTATATGTTTGCTCCAGCCTTTGTGCTGTAGCCTTGGAAATTTCTTTGCAGCGTTTTATTTCTTTGGGCGATTGCGAGTTCGTCGTCGGCCTTGGCAAAGTGATCCATCCCAATGTATTCATAGCCGTGAGACGTTAGGTACTCGGTGATCATTTTCAGCATGAGAAGCTTTTCCTCGGGTTTCGGCATGTCGGATTCGCTGATCATTTTCTGACCTGGTTTCATCCATGGCACATGAGCATAGTTGAAAATGGCGAAGCGATCCGGATTCCATTCGACGACGCGTTCAATGGTTTGCAAAAACGATTCCCGCGTCTGGAATGGCAACCCGTAAATAAGATCGATGTTAAGCGATTTAAAGCCTTCGCTTCGTATCCATTCGATCGCTTCAAGGCACATTTCTTCAGGCTGGATACGGTTGACGGCTTCTTGAACTTCCGGGTTCAAATCCTGTACCCCAAAAGAGGCTCGGTTGACGCCCATGCGAGCAAAGGCTGCTATGTGTTCGCGCGTGAGCCTGCGAGGATCGAGTTCAACGCTCAGTTCGGCCTCTTCATCGAAACTAAAGCGCTTGCGAATCGATTGGCCTACTCGGTCGATCTGATTTGGATCGAGGTAGTTGGGCGTGCCCCCGCCAAAGTGCATCTGCGAAACCTTGCTTTCGGGATGGATATAAGGCGCGTATAGATCCATCTCTTTGTCCAAGTAATCTAAATACGGGCCTAGTTTAGCGTGGTCTTTGGAAATGATGGTGGTGCATCCGCAGAACCAGCACATGGATTCGCAAAAAGGGAGATGATAATAGAGTGAAAGCTCTTGTGGCTTGAAGGCGCTGGACTCGAGATCGGAAATAAGCCTATCCGAAGCGAAGGTTTCCTCGAATTTCAAAGCCGTTGGATAGGATGTGTAGCGTGGTCCCTGTCCTCCGTATTTTTCGATCAAGCTGAGATCTACGTTGATCGTTTTCATTCTATCTAAAGTTAACGACGGTTTCTACTAGAGCTTCCATGTTTTCTATCTTAGCCGTAGGAAGAATGCCATGCCCGAGATTGAATATGTGCCCTGGACGATTTTTCATCGCCTCTAGAATTTTCCTGGCCTGCTGATGCACTATTTCTGGAGTCGTATCCAAAATGACAGGATCCAGGTTTCCTTGAATGGCTATGTCCTGAGGGATTGAGCTGGCTGCGTTTTGGATAGGTATAGTCCAATCGACAGCTATGGCTTTCGGCTGGATTCGGGCTTGGTCTTGGAGATGTGGAGTCGTTCCTTTGGCGTAAAGAATGATCGGGATATCTTGTCGTACTTCCTCGACAATCAACTGTATCCATTTTAAGGAGGCGTCAAAGTAGTCTTGGCCTGATACAATGCCTCCCCAGGAATCGAAGATCTGCAAGGCGTCAGCCCCAGCTCTGGCCTGCATTTTGAAATACTCGACCAGCGCTTGGCAGAGCTTTTCCATTAGCTGGTCGAAAAGCTTTCGATTGGAATAAAACAGCGCTTTGATTTTGTCGAAATTCCTAGAGCTGCCACCTTCGACCATGTAGGTTGCCAGCGTCCAGGGCGAGCCTCCGAATCCCAGAAGCATTTTTGATCCTGCAAGTTCGGTTTTAATGAGCTCGAGAGCGTTTGCGACATAGCTTAGTTTTTCTTCTACGGCAGAAGCGTCGAGAGCACTGAATTGCTCTGCCGTTTCCAGGGTGTAATCCATAGCAATACCGCCTTGGTCGCGAAAATGATAGCCTTGGCCCAGCGCTTCGGGGATGACGAGAATGTCGGAAAACAGGATGGCCGCATCCAGGGCGAAGCGACGTAGTGGTTGCATGGTTACCTCAAGGGCGAGATCGGGCGTTTTGACCATTTCTAGAAAGGAGTATCTTTCTTTCAAAGCTCTATACTCTGGCAAATAGCGCCCCGCCTGTCGCATGACCCAAACCGGCGGTCTTTCTAGCAGCTTGCAGTCAAGCGCTGCTAGAAACCTTTCTCGTGACGTGATGGTGGCTGTATCGCTCATGTCTCGGTCGAGATTGTTGCTGGTTTATAATCTATCCAGTCCTGGGGTGTAAGGAATACCTTATACAACTTTTCTTCTGGGCTTCCGGTCTCTGGCTGCCAATTGTACTTCCAGGAAACCTCTGGAGGAAGCGACATGAGGATCGATTCCGTTCTGCCATTGCTCTGCAGTCCGAAGAGCGTGCCCCGGTCGTAAACGAGATTGAATTCCACGTATCGCCCTCTCCGATACAGTTGGAAGGATTTTTCTCGCTCGCCAAATGAAGTTGACTTTCGCTTGGCAACGATGGGCAAGTAGGCGGCTCCATAGGCTTCGGCCACGCTTTTCATGAAGCCGAAGCTGTTTTCGAAGCCGTGTTCGCTGAAATCATCGAAGAAAATGCCACCTACGCCGCGTGGTTCTTGTCGATGCTTAAGAAAGAAGTAGCGATCACAGGATTCCTTAAATTTTGGATACAAATACTCGCCAAAAGGATCGCAGGCTTTTTTGGCCGTTTTGTGCCAATGGATGGCGTCATCTTCGAATCCGTAATAGGGGGTTAGATCGAAGCCTCCGCCAAACCACCAGATTTCCTCATGTTCCTCGGTAGCAGGGGCAAGAAAGAAGCGAACGTTGGCATGCGAAGTGGGAACGTACGGATTAACAGGATGGATGACGATGGAAACACCCGTCGCGTGAAAGGGTCTTCCTGCGAGTTCGGGTCGCGTGGCCGTTGCCGATGGCGGCAGGTTCCGGCCCATAACGTGCGAAAAATTCACTCCTCCTTTTTCAAAAACGGCTCCACCTTCAATTACATTGGATAGACCTCCGCCTCCCTCTTTTCGAAGCCACTCGTCTTGGGCAAAGGATTGGTTGGATGACTCTTCCTTTTCCAGATCGGCGCAAAGCCTTTTCTGGAAATCCAGCAGATGGGCTTTGACGGCTTCCAATTTCTCTAAACTCACGCTGCCATATGTATTTGTAATCACTTGGAGAGCTAGCCCTTTCTTATTGGTTTTTGAAGAATAGCGCTGCTTCTTATGGAACCCAGTAAATGAAATCTGTCTGATGGGGTAGGCTTCCTATGGAGCTTGCGTTTTGATCGATCTGAATAAAATTAATCAGTTCGATGACGTTGAATGATAGAGAAGTAACCCGGAAATGAAGATGGGCAGTGAAATCAAAAGATTTGGATTTGGAAATTTATTTATGGTGGTCGCCTTTTGCGCGGCCTTTTTCAGCAGTGCGATGCTTGCGGATGACGAGCTTGAGCCCATTGCGGTAAAGGCAAGCGAGTCTTCGGAAAGTAAGAGCGATTCGGCCGAGGCGGAAGAGGCCGCTCCTGAATTGACTGAAGAGGAAAAAGAAGCGAAGGCCAAGGAAGATGCTCTTGATAAAGAGCTTAAACAGCTCCGGAAGCAACGTGATTTGATTTCGTTGCAGAACTCTATTCGTTCCGAGGAAATGAAGGCGGAGCTGGCCGCCATGCGCGAGGAGAAGGATCGTCTGGCTCTGGAAAATTCGATCTTTCGCGAAAAGCTCGCCTCGGAATTCGAAGAAGCAAAAGCCCATATCGAGCGGCTTAATTCTCAGGTCAATACCATCAATAAGCAGATTGCCCTCGATACGGCTGAGCAAAACAGGGCCCTTCAGCTGGAATTGTCCGAGATGAAAGCCCAGGAAGAACGTCTTAAATTGGAGCTTTCGATCGCCCAAAAACAGAACGAGCGTCAGATGCATGAGATCCGTCTGACGGAAGCAAAGCTCAAATTGAAGCGGAGCGAGCTGGAGGTGGGTTTGGCCGAATTGACCGCTCAGCTCTCTCGCAAAGAGAAAGAGGACCTCATTCACGATCAGGTTTATCGCGAGAAAGAGACCATGTATCTGAGAGAGCCTTTTGTGGACGGAGTGCTTCATGTTAGCGATCGTCGTGTTGCGCTCAATGGCCTCATCTGGAGTGGCTTAGCTAACTACGTCAGCGAGCGTATTAATTTCTACAACAACCAGAGCTCGGATTACCCGATTTTTATTGTGATCGATTCCTCGCCTGGAGGATCAGTCATGGCTGGCTATAAGATCATGAAGGCGATGCAAAGCAGCCAGGCTCCGGTTTATGTGGTCGTGAAGTCTTACGCTGCTAGTACAGCTGCCGTTATCGCTACGCTCGCTGAAAGATCCTACGCCTATCCAAATGCGATCCTACTGCATCATCAAATGAGCTGGGGGGTGATGGGAAATCTGACGCAGCAGAAGGAGTTTTTGGAAGACACTCAAGAATGGTGGCGGCGTTTGGCGCAACCCGTAGCGGAGAAGATGGGCCTCACTTTGGACGAGTTTGTTGATAAAATGTACAAGGAGAATTCCAATGGGGATTGGAGCGAGTTTGCTGATCAAGCTAAGGCCAACAACTGGATCGATGTCGTTGTTGACAGGGTTTGGGAAATGGCCGTGGACAAGGATCCAGACCGATTTGGAATGCGCCGGTACGCCTCAGCCCCGGCTCCTCTCAACGAAATGAAGGATGAACACGGTCGTTCCTACATTCAGTTGCCGCGACTCGATCCTTTCGATTTCTACTACATTTACGATCCCGATAATTACTATCGCTTTAAGTAGTTAGGAAAGGTCTCTCGAAATCCTCTCGAATTCACCGAACAAATTCGGCGAATTGCGGTCCCTATTTTAGCGATCAATCAATGGTCGTGCGCGTTTAATCAATAAAAACGCTGATAAAAGTAACCCTTATCAAAGCATAGGGTTTCTTTTATCAAAAATATAATGGTTTCTGGTCTGGACAAATCGACTAGTTTGGGCACTGTACTTCAAACTCGTCTTTTCCCCTACCAAAGCCCCGTAACTTTAAGCTAAATACTCCATCAAGCTTTCGATAAAGCAGGACGTTTAATATAGCCATGATTATATTGATTGTCTCCATCCACTTGGTTGCAGCGGTGGGGGCTTTGGCTCTGCTAATAAGAGCCCATAAGAAAGCGCCAATCGGCTACCAAGACAAAGACGGCTTTCATCACAGCGAGTGCCCGCTGAAGAACTGTCCCAACAAGTTTTAAGGGAGCCCAGTTCTGTTTGGTTCGCCATCGATATTCCTGCTTTAACGAAAAAGGCCCAGCGTTAATCCAAACGCTGGGCCTTTTCGTCGACTGATCGACTGATTTCCAGAGCTAGAAAGTCGTTTCGCTGGGTTTGGAAAGTGGCTCGTACTGATAGCCTATCCCATGGATGGTCTTCAAGTTGTTTAGGGGAGCAGCCTTTCTTTTGAAGAGGTCTCTAATTTTTACAATGTACTGATCAAGTGAGCGGCTTCTTATGTCTGCATGGATTCCCCATACCGAATGAATCAGATTCTTACGTGTGATGATCGTGTCCGGGTTCTCATGGAAATAAGACAGAATGCCGATTTCCTTACGCCCAATGGTCACGATTTCGCCATCGGGAAAAGTAATTTCCATCGTGGTCGGGTTTACGTCGGCCCCGTTAAATTCAAACGGGGAGTCTGTTAGACGTACGTTTTTAGTGACGTTGAAGTCGTTAGCTACTTCGGCTCTGCGAAGGACTGCGTGGATACGAGCGACGAGTTCAGGGGCGCTAAATGGCTTGGTGACATAATCGTCAGCTCCCAGTTCGAGTCCCTTTACCTTGGAGATTTCGGAGTCATTGCCTGTGAGGAAGATGGTGGGGATATTGATGTCTTCTCTCTTAAGATCCTCCATGAACGCAAAGCCGTTTTGGTCAGGCAGCGTGAGATCGAGCAGGATAATGTTGGCGAAGTTGTTTTTGAGGAAGCGCATCGCTAAAGCGCATCGGTTGCAAATCTGCGTTTGCATGCCTGCGGCCTCAAGATGCTCAGCTATGACGTTAGCGAGTTCCGCTTCATCCTCCACGATCAACACCAGTGGTTTGGGTTTTGTTGCCATAGTTTGTTATTTTGAAGTTTTCAAATTACTAGGGACCAGAGGTTTGGTTACATACCCTATTAATTTGATCAGAGTATTTATGTATTCGAATAAGGGACTGCCTAAACCTGCGGACTAGTTGTGAACGCTATCTAAGCATCATTAAAGATATATAAAATTAACAAATGTAAAATGTAAAAACGTAAATTCTATGAGAAAAATTTGTTAGCTTTAAGCTTGCTCCTCGGAAATGGATGGGATTTCGAGGTGGGCATGTCTGATGAACAGCCATTGATCATGTTCGGATTTCCGAAAGGCAGCATGGAAGAGCCTACGCTCGACCTGTTCGCCAAGGCTGGTTGGATCATTCGCAAGAGTTCCCGTTCCTACAAGCCGAGTATTAACGACGCTGAGCTGGATGGACGTTTTGTGCGGAGCCAGGAAATCAGCCGGTACGTGGATCATGGATACTTCGACTGTGGCTTGTGTGGTCTGGATTGGATTTTGGAAAACGACTCGGAGGTTGTTGAAGTCTGCGATCTTGTCTACAGCCGAGCATCGAATCGCCACTCGTACTACGTTTTAGCAGTCCCTGACGCTTCTCCGATTCGATCTATTGAAGACCTGCAAGGTAAGCGAATTGCCACCGAACTGGTCAATGTAACCAAGAGCTTTTTGATGGAGAAGGGTGTCGAGGCTGAGGTTGAATTCTCCTGGGGAGCAACGGAAGTGAAGGTGCCAGATATGGTTGATGCCATAGTCGACTTGACGGAGACTGGAAATTCCATTCGGGCGAACAACCTGCGGATTGTAGAGACCCTTCTTAAGACCAACATCAAGTTGATCGCCAACAAGCAAAGTTGGGAAGTGCCGGATAAGCGTCGGAAGATCGAGAATATTTCCATGATGCTTCAAGCGGCGCTTTCAGCAGCGGACAAAGTTGGCTTAAAGCTCAACGCTCCTAAGGATTCTCTTGATAAGATTCTAGAAATCCTGCCCGCTCTCCGCAACCCGACGGTAAATCAGCTTACCGATGATGGTTGGTGCGCAGTGGAGGTGATCCTTTCCGAAGATGTGGTTCGCGATATTATTCCTTCTCTCAAGGATCTTGGGGCCGAAGGGATCATCGAATATCCGCTCAACAAGGTAGTTTACTAATCATAGAACCCGATTTCGACTCTCTTTAATTGCCGTAAGCTGGCGTAGCGTTTAAATTCTGGCGATTTTCCGCCGAATGACGAAATTACGCTTGCCCAAGCGTAGGGGAGACGCGATTGTCTCCGCCTTTCAAATTTTCGGCGTCTAACCACTCGCCCTGCCGATCTGCTTCCGGGCGCGTCAAACAAACATTAAACTGTCGCGATTCGCGGCACTTCTTATCGCCAAGTTCTCGAGGGAAAAGGAAGCGCCTTCCAGACACGAGGCCTACAAAATATTATGAGTTCGATAATGGCAGAACTCCTGGCCCAGACCACCTTCGACAAGCTAAAGGAAGGTACGATTATCCAGGGCCTAATCACCGAAATCCGTCAAACCGAAGTCGTTGTCGACATCGGAGGTAAATCAGAAGGCCTTATCCCAGCCTCTGAATTCGTCGATCTCGGCGAACTGCAAATTGGCGAGGAAATCGAAGTCTACCTCGAAAAGCTCGAAGACAAGGAGGGTAATCCAACCCTTTCCTTCGATAAGGCCGAGCAGAAGAAGAATTGGGAAAATATCATCAACAAGTGCGAAGAAGGCTCGATCGTTCAAGGCCGTGTTAGAGCGAAAGTAAAGGGCGGTCTAATCGTTAGCATCGGAGTCGATGCCTTCCTCCCCGCATCTCACATCGACGTTCAGCCACCCAAGAATTTGGATCAGTACGTTGCGCAAACCTACGATTTCAAGGTTCTTAAAATCAATTTGGAGCGAAAGAATATCGTTCTTTCGCGTCGCGAACTTATCGAAGAACAGCGTGCAAGCAAACGCCGCGAGCTTCTCGACAAGGTTCAGCCTGGCGATGTCGTTAAGGGAACGGTCAAGAATATCACCGATTTTGGAGCGTTCATCGATCTCGATGGAATGGATGGTCTGCTTCATATAACCGACATGAGTTGGGGCCGCATTTCGCATCCGAGCGAGATGTTGAAGCAAGGCGAGGAAATCGATGTCATGATCATCGAGATCAATCGCGAAAAGGAGCGCGTTTCACTCGGCTTGAAACAGACTCGTTCGAATCCTTGGGAGAACATTGAGAATAAGTATCCCATCGGTGCTCGCGTCTCCGGCAAGGTGGTCAATCTGGTTCCTTACGGGGCTTTCATCGAAATCGAAGAGGGTGTCGAAGGTCTGGTTCACGTTACTGAAATGTCTTGGACTAAGCGCATCACCAAACCCAGCGAGTTGCTTAAGGTTGGCGATGAAGTCGAGGCAGTTGTCCTTGGCATTCAAAAGGACGAGGAGAAGATCTCTCTCGGTATTCGCCAGCTCGAGCCGAATCCTTGGGATATGGTTGTGCATAATTACCCGGTTGGAGCCCATGTTCATGGCAAAGTACGCAACATCACCACCTACGGAGCTTTCGTTGAGCTAGAAGAAGGCATCGACGGCATGGTGCACGTTTCCGATATGTCTTGGACGCGCAAGATCAACCATCCAAGCGAGGTTCTTAAGAAGAATGATGAAATCGATGCCATCGTCCTCGACGTGGATACAAGCCAGCAGCGGATCTCTCTCGGCATGAAGCAACTTGGCGATGATCCTTGGAGCGATATCGATGGCCGCTTTCGTATTGGAGATGTGGTGACAGGCAAAGTCTCGAAGATCACTTCCTTTGGAGCGTTTGTAGAGTTGCAAGACCATATCGATGGATTGGTTCACATCAGCCAGATCAGCGAGGAGCGCGTAGAAAAGGTGAAGGACTTGCTGAATATCGACGATGAGGTGACAGCTCGTGTGATTAAGATCGACCGCGAGGAGCGTCGCATCGGCCTTAGTATCAAGGCTGCCAGTTACGACGAAGAGCAGCTTGCCGCTGAAACCGCTACCTATGACAACATGAAGGAAGGTGGCGACTTGATGAATCTTGGCGACATTCTCGACCAAGCGACCAAGTAATCGAGTATTCTTAAAACTGATACTTTCAAGGCGAGCTCCATTGGAGCTCGCCTTTCTTTTTCCATTAAATCGACCCCGACGCTACAGTTTAGCTAAATCTTGATAACTGCGGGTCAACAACGCGCGCATTTACCTTGAAATCGATCTTTTTATGCAAATCTTGTTGTTTGCTATGACGGTATCCGATTTCGCCCCTGTACTGATTCAAATCGCTCTCGCTGCGGGACTTGCAGGAGTCATATTGACGCTGAGCCATCTCTTTGGTCAGCGTGGTTCAAAGGGAAAGATCAAGAACTCGCCCTATGAATGTGGCATCAAGTCGGAAGGCAAAACGAGCACTCGTTTCTCGGTCAAATTCTACGTAACGGCCATGCTATTCATCCTCTTCGATATTGAAGTGGTGTTTCTGATACCTTGGGTTTTGGTCTACCGCGACTTCATCGCTAACAGCCTTCCGATTCTTGGTCCCATTTTATTTTTCCTTGCAGTTCTGGTAATCGGTCTGGTTTACGAAATCAAAAAGGGCGCCTTGGAGTGGGAAAAATAGCCGGTTCTTACTGCCGGCTGAAAATGGCTTAAGATTATGCGACTTGATCGATACTTTTCGCGCAAGCGAGCTTTGGAGCTAAAGAGCGATACGCTTGAAGGGTGTCTCAAGGAACTGCTCAAGGTATCGACTGCCCAATTCAAGGACCTCGAGCGTAAGAAACTGCTACCCGGGTTGATCGCTCGCGAGAATACCATGACGACGTATCTAGGTCATGGAGTGGCTCTGCCCCATCTTCGCGTTAAGATGAATCGCCGCTATGTCTTCGCCGTTGGTAGAAGCAAAGAGGGAATCGAATACGAAGGCCCAAAGGAAACCGAGAAAGTACACCTTATTCTCCTCTTGCTAGCTGGCGATAACGCAAAGGATTACCTCAATGTTTTGGCTGCCGTGGCGCGATTGGTTAAAGACAAGTCGTTTATCGACGGTCTCCTCGAGGCGCCGGATATCGAAGAACTTTATGACCGATTGATCGCTGGTTTCGGAGGTATCCTGGCTCCGGCTAAGAAGACGCGACAAAGTTCGATAAACAAGCTGATTTTCCGCCAAGCCGTCCAAATTGCAAAGGGGAGCCATTGCAATTCGATTGCGGTGTTTGGCGATACTATGCTGACCAATCCCTTGCTCACGCATGACAGCTTTCAGAAATTCAAAACAGTTCTGATCACCCGGCGAGCCAAGGAAGGCGATTTCGACGATTCCACTTTCAGTCATGTTATTCAGGTTCGCTCTTTTTCGAGGGGACGCCTTTCTCAAGCGCGTTCCGCTTTTTTGGTTGGTCTGACGCGAGGCGTTTTCAACATTAACGAGAAGATCTGCTGCATTGGAGGGATTCCGGACACAGATCAATTCGATACGATCGTAGTGGTCGATATGAGACAGGAATTTCAAACTCTTCTGGCAGAGCATGATAATTTCATGCCAGCCGATGTTTCTCCTGAAGTACTAGAGCGGATTATCGGGATTGCCATGGAGCTTTCGGTTGAAGGTCGCGAGGGAAGGCCTGTAGGGACGTTGTTCGTGCTTGGCGATGTTGAAAGGGTAGAGGAGATGACAAAGCCCCTAGTATTAAATCCATTTCATGGATACAAAGAGGAGGATCGTAACATTCTCAGTCCGTTCATGGACGAGACAGTTAAGGAGTTTTCCAGCCTCGATGGAGCTTTTATCATTCGGGGCGATGGAGTTTTGATTTCGGCCGGAAGTCTCATTCATGCCCCGGACTATTATCACTCTCTCCCGAGTGGCTTAGGCGCCAGGCATGCTGCCGCTGCCGCTATTTCGGTTGCGACTAACTGCATATCGATTGTCGTTTCCTCAAGTACCGGGCAGGTGACTGTTTTCAGAAATGGCATTTCGTTGCCCCTTATGGAAAAGCCTTTCAGCAGCAACAGCACATAGCCAAGAAAACGATTGATTTTCGGAAAAAAGCTGTGATGTTAGCCGCACTCGAAACCTAAGACACTATGCCACGCGAAGTAATCACTCTCGAATGCACTGAAGCCAAGGCTGAAGGAAAACCCGTTTCCCGCTATCTCTCTTCTCGCAATAAGAAGACCGTTACCGAGCGCGTCGAAAAGAAGAAGTACAATCCGCATCTTAGAAGGCATACGGTTCACAAGGAGATTAAATAGCCACTAGTTCTCCAACTGATCTTGGAAATTAAAAGCGACGCCCGAAGACGTCGCTTTTTTATTTTCAAATTTGGTCTCAAAACGCTTGGCGGAATGATTTTTTAATCTTCCGAAGCGGTATTTCTACGGCTGGCTCGCCAGCCGTCTCTGTGTTTTCGTATCCAGTCAAGTAATGCTCGCTCGAATCCTATGTCGTATCCGAGTCTTTCAGACTCCAGCCACTTGTATCTGAGAATCTCTTCTCTTTCGGCTAGGAATTCTTGGTATAAGCTCGAACGTTTCACGAACTCGTGTTGATCATTCGACTGATACTCTTCGGCTAACATATACATTAAATGTTCTTATAAGGTACACACCCTGCTGCAGTTGTGAACTCTAAAATGAATATGCCTCAATTTCGGATCGAATCAACGATCAGAATTGGATTTTACAAAGCGAACGGCTGCCTTTCGCTCGGCAAGCAACTGAATATCAGCTGATTATTCGCGATTTGAACTATTCGGGCTAAGAAAGTTTCGACATGAGCTTTTCTGCGATAGATAGAAACGCCTTAGCTGAGCTTGAATCGGGAGAGGATTTGGTGAGGGGTATTCCTGAGTCCCCACCTTCACGGATGGAGGGATCGAGTGGGATTTGCCCTAGTAGTTCAGTGCTAAGCTCGTCGGCCGTACTCTGACCACCGCCCTCTCCAAAGATCGCGTTTCTCGATCCATCTGGATATTCAATGTAACTCATGTTTTCGGCTATGCCGAGTATAGGGACATTGGTTTTTTCCAGCATCTTTGCGCCTCGACGGGCTACCTGGGTCGCCGCGGTCTGAGGAGTGGTGATAATCAATGCCCCGCTTAGTGGAATGGTTTGCACTAGCGAAAGCTGAGCGTCGCCTGTTCCGGGCGGAAGATCGATTAACAGGGTGTCCAATTCTCCCCAAATCACATTATGGATGAATTGTTGGATCGTTTTTTGAATCATAGGGCCTCGCCAAATGACAGGCGTCTCCTCGTCGATTAGAAATCCCATCGACATGATTTTCACCCCGTGATTTTCCAGAGGAACAATGCTTTCGCCTTCAATCTCAGGACGGCGATTGATGCCCATCATGAGCGGGATGGATGGACCATAGATATCACAGTCCAGCAGTCCTACTTTTTTGCTTCTGTCTAAGTCTTGCAGGGCGCAAGCGAGGTTGGCCGAGAAAGTCGATTTGCCGACGCCACCTTTTCCACTGGCGATGGCGATCACGTTTTTGATGCTCTCTAGAGGCGATTTTCCTGGAGAGGATGGGCCTGCGGTTGGGGCAGGCGTTTTCTTTCCGGTATTTACCGATACGTTGACCTCTATTTCCTCTACTTCATCCAATGCTGTAACAGCCGCTTCAACATCGTCGCGGATTTTGGCAGCTACGCTGTGGTCATTAGTCGTAACCGAGATGCTGACAGTGGCCCTTCCGGCCTTGAAATCAACTGAGCGTACCAGCCCAAAGGATACAATATCTCTACTAAATCCCGGATACTTGACCGTTGATAGCGCTTGGTTAATGGCTTCTTGGCTCACGATACTTTGCTTTCCTTACGTATGATTTTCTTTCCAACGCGCTTGCGCCGCGTCGAAGAAGACTTGTAAAAGTACTCAATTAGAAACCTGAAACATTCGCCGAACTGTCAAGTCTGGGTTCTCGAGAGTATGATCCGCTTTAAACTGAAAATTGTTTTTTTGATCTTAATGGCCTCCATGGTTGGCCTCGATTTAGGCGTGTCTCACGCTCAGAGAGATATTGGCCCGATCTACGTTACACCCGGTTTGACGACCTACGGTATCGTGGTTCGTTCCGATGACGATCTGGCCAGAGGATTGCTCAACCGGGCTATGACGGCTCATGGGGCATATCGGGTTGAAACCTCGATGAGCAAAGCTTCGTTTGCCCTCACCATTCGCATGGTTAGCGAAACGGCGGCTCAGATTATCATATCTTCGGGGGTGCCTGAACAAGAGCAGTACCGTGAGACGGTGGTTGGGCAATCGAAACGCAAAGCAATCTTGAAGGCCATCGATGTGGCGGTCCGCAAGACTAGCGGTTTGCCAGGGTTCTTTTCTGGAAAGATCGCTTACGTTGGCGAATATCAGGGACGTCCGGAGCTTTTCGCTGTCGATTTCTTTTTTGGCGAGGGCTATCGACTAACATTGGATCGGGCGGACATCGTTAGCCCAAGTTGGTCGCCAGATGGTAATTACGTTCTCTATACAAGTTTCAAGTCAGGCTATGCGAATATCCATAGAATGGATATGCGTCAGCAACGCTACATAGTGTTGGCGAAATTCAATGGTACCAACACCAGCCCGCGCTACAGCCCGCAAGGCGATCGAATCGCGATGGTGCTAACGGGGGGAGGGAACGCCGACATCTTTGTCGGTTCTAGCAATCCTTCTCAACTTCGCCTAAGAAACGTCACGAAGTCGCGGGGCGAGGAGGTAGCCCCCTGCTGGTCGCGTGACGGTTCTCAGTTGATCTTTTCCTCTGATATCGGCACAGGCGTGCAATTGTATCTATCTTCCGCTTTTGGAGGCGGGATGCGACGGATACCCACGGACATCAGTCGCTACTGCACTGAGCCCGATTGGAATCACGCTAATCCTGATCTTATTGCCTTCACGGTAGGAGTAAGCGACAGCTTCCAGATTGCCACTTACAGCTTTAAGGAAAGGCGGAGCCGCTTCGCCACTTCTGAAGCAGGTGATGCTGTGCAGCCCCAGTGGCTTAACGATGGACGGCACCTTCTCTACACGAAACGAACTGCCAATCAGCGGCGTATTGTTCTCTTCGATACAATGACGAGTCACCGTTTCCAATTATCGCCCAATTCGATTGGAAACGCTTCTGAGGCGAGCTTCCTGCCTCCTCGTTAAAGAATTCTCATTCACCTGAGATGAAAAAAGCCGCCACTGTAGGTGACGGCTTCGGAAAGCAGGTTTTGCAGATGTCGCTTTAGCTGGTGGCAGCCTGGTAATTGGCTTCAGCGGTTTCCCAGTTCACTACATTCCAGAATGCGGCAATATAATCAGGGCGACGATTCTGATAGTTTAAATAGTAGGCATGCTCCCAGACATCGAGCCCGATTACCGGTTTGCCCCCCTCCATGATCGGAGAGTCCTGATTGGGTGTAGAGCAAACACAGAGTTTGCCATCACGTACGCATACCCAGGCCCATCCGCTTCCAAAGCGTGTCGCTCCAGCTTTGGCGAAGTCGGCTTTCAGAGTATCGAAGCCGCCAAGTTCGCTATTTATGGCTTCTGCTAAAGAGCCGACTGGTTCGCCCCCACCGTTGGGTCCGAGGACTTTCCAGAAAAAAGAGTGGTTGGCGTGGCCGCCGGCGTTATTGCGGACTGCTGTACGTATTCCTTCGGGCACTGCGTCCAAGTCCGAAATCAGGTCTTCAACTGATTTTGCCGCTAGGTCAGCGTGTCCTTCCAGAGCCGCATTAACATTATTAATGTAGGTTTGATGATGCTTAGTGTGATGGATCTCCATCGTGCGCGCGTCGATGTGAGGCTCCAATGCATCGTATGAATAATCGAGTGACGGTAGTTCGTATGCCATGTTTTCTTGGGTTAAAGGATTTTAAGACCCCGGTTTTTATTTAAAGAATATTCTTTGTCAATTGTTAATTCTCTGATTCCCTTTTTAGCCGGAAAAAGGTTTGTATCAACTCCATGCATTCCTCTTGCATGACGCCATTGTCGATGGCCAGCGTATGATTCATTCCGGAGTATTCATTAACGTTATACGCTCCGCCAAGTCCTCCCATCTTCACGTCGCCAAAAGCATAAACGACTCGTCCCAAGCGAGACATTATAGCGGCTCCGGAGCACATGGGGCAGGGTTCTTTCGTTACGTAAAGAGTTGCCGCATTCAGTCTCCAGTCGCTTATGGCTTGAGAGGCTTGAGTGATGGCGATCATTTCAGCATGAGCCGTTGGATCTTTAGTCGTTTCAACTTGATTGTAAGCCGAGGCGACTACCTTCTCATCTACTTTAATGACCGCTCCGATGGGAACTTCGTTGGCTTTCCACGCTTCGATAGCCTGATTGTAAGCCAGGGCCATGTAGAATTCGTCGTCTTTCACAAGCTGCGAAGGAAAACGCTTTTGGAACGGACATTCCGGAGCGGATTTCATCTCGATTTGCGGTTCTGAAACGACATTGAAGCTCTGATTAATACTCTTGACTAATAACGACGATATGAAAAACACGTTGCTCTTCCATTTTCAAGAAATGCCGACGCCAGTTGTCGGTTCTTAACTTTATATGCCAGACGATGTCATCCAAGTAGAAGGTAAGATTGTAGCCGTACTTCCAGGTACGATGTTTCGAGTGGAACTCGATAACGGTCATGTGGTACTGGCCCATATTTCCGGAAAGCTACGAAAACACTTCATAAAGATCACCACGGGTGACATGGTAAAAATGGAAATGAGTCCTTACGATTTGGATAAGGCTCGCATCACCTATCGACTAAAGAACGCTTCTCAGCAAAGGAACGCTCCGATTCGTTCATTCGGTCCCAGGCGCCGCCGCTAGTGCCCAATTGAAGGGTTCCGCCTCAATCTCTCCATAAAGGTTGTCGCTTGCGGTGACAGAGTTTGGATCTATGTTTCTTTTCCGTGGATTCGCCCCTGAGAGAGGACGTGGATGATTTTCTAGCTTTTATCAATCTCGAGAAGGGCTTGGCGGAAAATACGATTTCCAACTACGAGAGGGATCTGGAAACGTTCTCCAAGTTTGTATTGGAGAAGCGCAAAAAGTCGTATTGGTCGGATATCGACGCGCCAGACGTTTCGGACTGGATATACTCTTTGAGCGAAGCGAACTATTCAAATGCCAGCTTATGTCGCAAGTTGAGCGCGGTACGTGTATTCGTTTCTTACCTACTTCGTGAAGATAGAATAGAACGTTCCTTCATGGATCTTGTATCCGGCCCGAAACTCCGTAGACGGTCGCCAGAGATTCTAACTGTCGAAGAAATCCGGAAGCTCCTGGAAGCTCCACGACAGGAAACGCCACAAGGTTTGCGTGATCGGGCGATTCTCGAATTGATTTACTCTTCCGGCCTGCGCATTAGCGAATTATGCGGGCTCGTGTTGCAGCAAGTAGATCTGGAGCAGCAGGCTATGAAGGTATTTGGCAAAGGCTCAAAAGAACGTGTCGTTCCCGTTGGAGGAAAAGCTGCGCGAGCGATTGCCGTGTACCTGGAATCGGGAAGGCCTAAGCTGGTTCGCTCGTCTACTGGAAGTTCGCTTTTCCTAAGCAATCGGGGACAGCCTATTTCGAGGAAAACGGTTTGGCATCTGACGAAGAAGTACGCTGGCTTGGCAGGAATCGAGAAACCGGTTAAGCCGCACATGCTTCGTCATTCCTTTGCAACGCACTTGCTTAGCGGTGGGGCTGACCTTCGTGTGATTCAAGAGCTGCTTGGTCATGCGGATATCACTACAACACAGATTTACGCTTCGATTGAAGCGGATCGAATGACCACTGTTCATAGCGAGTATCATCCCAGAGACAAGTGGTCCTGATGAAATGAAAGAGCTCGGATCTAAATGAAATCCGAGCTCTTTACGGTTTTGAAAGCTTCTAGAAGCTTGGCGATGACGTATTGGTTTTACCTGGCTTAGCGACCTCGTTAGGGCCGGCCGACCAGTGTATGTCGTTTATCAATACCTTGTATTCAAACGATTCATTCACTCCTGTCATGGCGATGCTCCACGCATTGGCGTCATTGCAGTCCATGGGCACGCCTTTCGACCACGAAAGGCCTTGAGCGTCTCCTCGCAGATACAGTGTATTCCCGAAGCCAACATCAACTGTAGCAACGACTGCCGTTTTAGGCAAGTTGGCTGACGTTGATTTCGGAGGGTTGGTTTTAACCGCTTTTTTGGCGGTCTTTTTTGCAGCTTTTTTGGCCACCTTCTTGGCTGCTTTTTTTGCTGCGACTTTTTTGGCCGCCTTCTTAGCTGCTTTTTTTGCTGCAGGTATTGCCGCTTTTCTCATGATTTTGATTTCTTTTTTATACTAAATGGACGAAATCGATCATTCAAGTTCGATTCTGTCTGTAAGACTCGCCCCTATTGCATAATACGTTCCCAATTTCAATGAAGAGATAGAGAAAATTGTTACGCCGTTGTTAGGATTTTAGGCGGGTGTGTCTGGATCTCGTTTACGGAGTTTCATGCTGAGGAAAAAGATGAATTCAATTTGTATTGATATTTGGATACGAAAATCCGGATATTAATTTTATTCCTGCGCTTGGAAAATGAGAGTATTTTTTCAATTTGTTTTGCGCCCGCCAAGAAACGCTTTTCCATTTAGAAGAGTTAAGATTGTAAAAAAGAAGCGCCATTCGGACGCTTCTCAGATGAAATCAAACTGTACTCTATTCCTAGCGTATAACGCTCACTTCGACTCGTCGATCTTTAGCCATTTGGGCGGCGCTAGCTCCCTCAATCGCTTCCAAATCTCCTTTGGAAGTAGCCTCGAGTTGTCCGGCGTTTATTCCTAGAGTCTCGAGGTAACGCTTTACGCTGCGCGAACGCCTTTCGCCAAGAGCAAGGTTGTACTCTTGTGTTAGCCGCCAATCGCAATGGCCTTCGAGCAACAATCTCGAGCCGGGATTGTTGCGGACAAAGTCCGCCGCTTGAGTTAGCTTGTTCCGTTCGCTAGGCTTGATGCTGGCTGAGTCGGTGTCGAAATAAATGGATGTGATCAGCGTTTCCGATCCCAGCGTTTCGTCTCTCTCGGAAATGAAGTCTTCTGGGTTTCCGAAATTGTCACTACCATCAAATTGACCGAAGCCTGGACCTCCTTCGAATTGTCCTTGGCCGCTACCAGTCACAGTATCCAATGGGTTGGGGCGGCGTGGCTTTTTCGCGCAGCCAATGAGGGATATGAGTAGTGAGAAGGCGATGATTACGAGTGTGCTTTTTTTGAAATTCATAAGTCTAAACGCTTCCGAAACTAAGAACTATTGTTTTATGTTTACCTTCGGCAAGTTTTATTAGGACCTTCAGGATTAAAAATTGGTCAATTAAGTGGCAAATGAAACAGAGCATTGTATTGTTGGATAATGGCTCGGTACGACCTGCCTCGATCTTAGCTGCCCGAGAGTTGGCTCGCAGAGTTTCTAGTGAGATCGGCAAACCTGTCAGCCATGCTTCTTGCCAGCATTCCGATAAAGTGCCGGCTACTGAATTAGCTGGTGAACCTTGTCTGGTATGGGGCGATTTTCTTGAGCATGAGTGGGCGAGGGGAATTCAGCGTATGCTGGTATTGCCTTTGTTCTTTGGCCCTAGCTCTGCAATCGCGATAAAGGCTCGCCGAGTAGCGCGGCAATTTTGCGAAAGGCGCCCCGGCGTCTCTTGCGAATTTGCTCGCTCCTTGGTCGATGTCTCAGATGAAGCAGACGATGGAATCGCGCAGCTAATCAGTCATCAAGTTATTGAGAAACTGGATACAGCGTCAGAAAAACGAACTCAGTGCATCCTCGTTGATCACGGAAGTCCGAATCCGGAAGTAGGAAGGTGTAGGGATTTGGTTGGGAAGCAACTTGCCGAATCGCTTGCCGGCCGAGGTGTGAATGTGATCGTTTCTTCCATGGAAAGAAGACCGGGTGCGGAATATGACTTTAATGAACCTCTTCTCGGGAGCGTTCTTGAGAAACTAGACTCATCTGAAATTGAGAGAATAATCCTGGCCTACCTGTTCCTTTTCCCGGGCAGGCATGCTGGGTCGGGAGGCGATATCGAAACGATTTATCAGCAATCGCGATTTTCTCGGGATGGCGGCGAGATAGTGAAGTGCTCGCTGGTCGGAGAGTTGTCCGGCCTTGAGGGAATTTTAGCTGAGCGGTATTCGCAGCTAACCCAAAAGGGCTACGGTTTATTCTCTGTGGCTCCAGTCGAGCAGCCTAAATGATATTCTCAACCTCGATCAGACCATTTTGCATGGCGTAGCGCGTGATGCTGGCTACGTTATGCAAGTCAAGCTTTCGCATCATGTTGGTGCGGTGATTGTCGACGGTTTTGACGCTAAGGCCGAGCTTAAGCGCGATCTCCTTAGTACTATTGCCCTCAGCGATTAGCTGAAGGACTTCCCTTTCCCTTTCGGTTAGGAAGTCCTTAGATTTCTGAACGCTATTGGGATTGGCCACTACAGTGCGTATGAGCTCAGCGATTGATGGACCGAAAAAGGTACCTCCGTTGGCTACGATGCTTAGTCCGCTGATGAATTCCTTCAGACCAGCTGTCTTTTCAATAAACCCATGGGCTCCTGCTTCCAGCATATCTTTCACCAGGACCGGATTCTCGAATGCCGAGAAAATGAGATAGCGCGCTCCGGTTAACTGCCGGTTCAAACGCCGCAAGAGCTCGAGTCCGTTCAGGCCAGGAAGCTTAGCGTCAATGATGACGATGTCCGGCTGGAGTTCTAGGATTTCTCTCAAGGCGTCTTGACCGTTGCCAGACTGGCCTATCACGTTGTAGTTATTTCGATTCAGGATGTCGGCCAGCATCTCCCGGATGGTGGTTTGATCCTCAACAATATAGACACGATTCATTTATAATATAATAGGTATGATGGTTGGATTAGGGAATTTGCTTGGCGGGAACAGCGAGCGTTAGACCGCTTAATCTTATGAGGATGTCACCTTATCGCAAGGGCAGTGAGTGAAAAAATCGGAAATTTGATCAATATTTCCGTTGCTTCGCCACCTCGTAGGGTAATTCAAGCTTGTGAATCGCCTCTCAAATAGCCGCTTGCTTGGTGGGTCGACTGGGACTCGAACCCAGAACCAATTGCTTAAAAGGCAACTGCTCTACCGATTGAGCTATCGACCCCTATCGAGGAAGGCTCGGTATTCAGCCTCCTCGAACTTCAAATGCAAGATTTATTTGAATATTTGATAGCTCGTTGGCGTCAAATATCAGAGACTGTTTTTGAATCTATTTTGAACTAAAGGGAACGACGGAATAATCTGAAAAATAGCAACCGCGAAACCATATCGCGCGTATTACACTTATAGTCGCTATGCTGGCGTTTCCCTTACGCCTGCAAACAACATGGATCACAAAATAAAATGGCGAGGGATGGGCAAATAGACCAACGTGTTCGACAAGACCGCTCCGATGTCTTTAAACAGGAGCGAATCGGTCAATTGTGGGTTTGCCAAAACCTGGCTTGGAATAGGAGGAAAAGTTGGGAACATTAATAGAACTTAACCGTCAGAGGAGCGAAACTGCTATGTCAACCAAAGCTCAAGAAGTCGCTTTAGACAAGGCGCTGGTAGCGCGATTCAAGGCTGGCGACGAGTCGGCCTTCGAAGAAATGGTAGCTCGGTATTGGGATCGTATCTATGCGATGGTGCTTCAATTGTTGAGGAATTCGCAAGATGCCGAAGAAGTAACTCAAGACGCTTTCATTAGAGCTCACCGTGGACTCGAAAAATTCAGAGGGGATTCAAGTTTTTCTACTTGGCTTTATCAAATAGCAACTAACTTAGCCCGTAACCGTTACTGGTATTGGTGGCGTCGCAAACGCGACAAGTCTATCTCCTTTGATCAACCGGTTGGTGGGGAGTCCGAAACGACACTGGCAGAACTCTTTCCCGCTTCGGTTGAAACGCCTGAGGACGTTGCGGTTACTAATGAATTTCAAGAACGCGTTAGCGCGGCCATGGAGCTTTTGAATGACAAGCATCGCGAGGTGCTCGTACTTCGAAATGTTCGCAGTCTCTCCTACGATGAAATTGCCACACAGCTGGATATTAGCATTGGCACCGTTAAAAGCCGTATCGCTCGAGCTCGCGAAAGCTTGAGGGAGAAGCTTGGTAACGAACTCTTATGAACAAAAGCAGGTTTATCGAGTTACTGAATCTATATTTGGATAATGAGTTGTCAGCCGAGGAAGCTGACGAGTTGTTGGACGAGACGCGTCGCAATCCGAGACGCTACGAACTCTATCTGGAGTACTGCCGTATCCACAAAGCTTGCTCGAGTCTCGACCCTGTCATCGGCGAACGCGTCTCCGGTTGGTCGGTTCGTCAACTGCTTTACTCGGCGGGCGGCATGGCGGCTGCCGTTGCGTTGCTTTTCTTTGCTGCCCAAAACTTGAGGCCTATTTTAAATGCCCCTGTTGAAATCGCCGCCATTGCCTCAAACGATGTCGCGTCACCTTCCGTTGCGAAAGACAGTAGTTTTACTGTGGATACAGAGGAATTTCAAGTTCTGCAGGTCAAAGACGAGCCAGTCTCGCCCAAATTCGTTGCAGTGCCTCAATTCGTAAACGCTCTTGAGTTTGATCGCGTCACCAGTGGAAATTGGGACAACGCGTTTCGGCTTTCCGACGGTAGAACCGCTTCGGCCTTCGAGCAGGAAATTCTTTTTATGGCTGATCAGCCGGCCAACGTGAATCCTTCGGATTTCGACAGACTTCTCCTCAATTCCATACAGCCTATTGAATCCTCGCCCTTTACTTTGGAAGCGACCTTCCTTCCGAGCGACCAGGTTTTTCTTTTTCAGTCCTCGAGAAACTCCCAGCTACTCGAACTCAATCGCTAAAGATATCTTTCCCGCTAAGACAGCGCTGTTCGAATGATTTCTTCCGTCGTTGCTTGAGGCCCAAGCTCTGCGATTGCTTTTTCAACTGATCTTTTGGCTTCCGCCTGCTTGTAGCCCAAAGCCGTCAGAGCAAGTATAGCGTCGGATTCCGTATTTTCAGTCCCTGCGCTGCCTGAAGGACTAGCCATTCCTTTTTGAGTCGATACTCCTTTACCAGCGAGAGCGCCGAGTTTGTCTCTGAGCTCAACAATGATGCGTTCCGCTGTTTTCTTTCCTATGCCAGGAGTTTTGGCGAGTAGCGTAGCATTGCCGCTCGAGATGGCTCCGGAAAGCGCTTCTAGGGAAAGTTTGCTTAAAATGCTCTGAGCTACTTTGGGTCCGACTCCGGATACTTTCTCAATGATCAGGATAAAGAAATCGCGTTCCTCCTCAGTCGTGAATCCATGAAGCGTTTGCGAGTCTTCTCGGTAGACGACATGCGTATGGAGCTGTACCCTCTCTCCGATTTTGGGCAGCCGAGAGGCTGTTGTAACGGGTACGCTTACTGAATAAGACAGGCCACCCACATTGATAATCGCCGACAATGGAGTCGCTTTTTCCAGTACTCCTTCGATTGCGACGATCATAGTTGATTATTGAATACGAATCAAATCAATCGAGTCCAAGAACATCGCGCATGGAATAGACGCCCTTCTCTTTGCCAATGGCCCATTCGGCTGCTCGAATGGCTCCCTTGGCAAAGATTGTTCGGCTGGATGCTTTGTGGGTGAGTTCAATGCGTTCTCCAACATCGGCAAACATTACGGTGTGATCGCCGACTACGTCGCCTCCTCGCAAAGAGTGCATACCGACTTCGCGCTGAGTGCGCTCGCCCGTAATGCCCTCGCGACCGTGCTTCAAATCATCCATTGACAAGCCGCGCTCGCCGATAACCGATTCCGCAAGCATGAACGCCGTTCCGCTGGGAGCGTCTTTTTTCAATCGATGATGCATCTCCGTTATTTCCGCGTTGTAGTCGAGAGGCAGGATGGATGCAGCCTTCTCCGTTAGGTAGCAGAGGAGATTCACGCCAATCGAATAATTGCCGGCCCAGACCGTTACGTTTTCTTTAGCGAGTTCGAGGAGAGCAGTCTTCTCTGATTGGGAGTGACCCGTTGTTCCGCAAACGACCGGCTTCTCGAGCTCTGCCGCTTTGGTAAACAGGTTTTCCGTGACAGTGTGAAATGAAAAATCAATGACGACATCCGAAACCTTCAACGCGGACTCCAGATCATCGCCTACATCTACCTCGCCCGATATTCGATGACCAGCCTCAGCGGCAGCAATGGCGATGGCTTTGCCCATACGCCCCTTTGAGCCATTAATGCAAATATTCATGCGATTCCTTTAAGCGGTAGCGGGTGTAGGCAAAGCGTTGAGCGTTTCCCGCAAGACATCCAGCACCTTTTGTTGATTCTCAGCCGACATTGGACAGAGGGGCAGCCGGACTCTGCCTGATTGGAAAAGGCCGATTTCCTTTAGACAGGCCTTAACTGGCACTGGGCTAGGTTCGATGAAGAGAGTACTGAAAATTGGATACAGCTGTTGGTGCCAGCGCGATGCGGTTTTCAAATCTCCGTCCGATGCGGCCTGAATCATCGCTCCGACCTCTGCTGGAAAGATGTTGGACGCGACGGAGATTGCCCCTTCGGCTCCAGAGGATAAGAAGGGTAGCGTCAACCCATCATCTCCACTTAGAACCGTAATTTCGTCGCCCAAGGCGATCTTTAGCTGATCCACGCGAGCAACGGATCCGCCCGATTCCTTGATGTGACGGATGTTGGGAAACTTGGCGACCAGTCTTTCGACTGTATCAATTGAGATATCCACCACGCAGCGCGATGGGATCGAGTAGAGAACGATCGGCTTATCGGTTTCGGAAGCGATTGCCGAGAAATGTTGAAACATGCCCTCCTGGCTGGGCTTGTTGTAATAGCCGGTTACGTGCAGGATTCCGTCAGCTCCCGCTTCGTCTGCATGTTTTGTGAGCGAGATAGCTTCTCGAGTGGAGTTCGAACCAGCTCCCGCAATTACTGGAACACGACCTTTTGCTGACTCAACGACGATCTCGACAACCTCGTTGTGCTCTTCGTGGTTCAGGGTAGGTGATTCGCCGGTCGTGCCAACCGGTACCAAACCGTTGATTCCACCCTCGATTTGGCTGTCCACCAGTTTCTCGAGATCGCTTTTAGCTATGGAGCCATCCTCGGTGAAAGGCGTGGCCATTGCTGTAATCGTTCCCGTGAAGCGTCTCGTGGTCATAATTCGTTGCAGTCTAGATTGAAGGAATCGAGTTCCAAGCCGATTTAAGAGGACGGTCAATCATTTAAGGAGTCGCCCTCATCCTTGAGTGATTTCCGCAACAAACTTCATCAGAACACGAATATGTCTACCGAAATCTTCGATGATTTGCTTTATTTGGCTGTAGAAAATGGAGCCAGCGATATCGTAGTAAAGTCAGATAAACCGGGTTTCCTTCGTTTGCACGGAGATCTAGAGCAGGTGGACATGGATCCTATTTATGGCGAGGATGTACTAGCCTTCATTGAGCAGAATCTTCCGCCGAACTTTCAGGAAAATTGGGAAATGGAGGGGCAGGTCGACTTTGCCTACTTCCTAGAGCAAGCCGGACGTTTTCGTGTTAACGCCTTCCTGCAAAGAGGTACGGTGAGCGTCGTTTTTCGTCACATTAAGAGTAAGATCCCTACTTTCGAGGATTTGAATTTGGACAAGGAAACGCTCCTGAAATTTACTAAGTCCAACGATGGAATTGTCTTGCTCTGTGGCGCGACCGGAGCCGGTAAAAGTACCACGATGGCTTCGATGTTGAATTGGATCAACCATCATCACGACAAGCACATCGTTACACTCGAAGATCCTATCGAATACAATTTCATCGATAACAAATCCGTTTTCAATCAGCGCGAAATTGGCATTGACGCTCCGAGTTTCCAAAAGGCCCTGAAGGCCGTTTTGCGTCAGAATCCTGATATCATTCTGATCGGGGAGATGCGTGACCGCGATACCTTCGAAACCGCCCTTGCCGCTGCTGAAACGGGTCACTTGGTTTTCACCACGTTGCACGCCGCTAGCGCTCAGCAGGCCATCATGCGTCTTTTCGAATACTTCCCGCCAGAGCAGCATAGTCTGGTGCAACGCAAGCTTTCCGAAACCCTTCGTGGCGTCATTGTGCAACAGCTCTTGCCTTCGCTGGAAGACGAAGGCCGTGTGCCGGTCCAGGAAATCCTTATAGCGGATTCCGTAGTTCGTTCAACCATACGTGAAGGCAATTTGGAAAAGATCCCCGCATTGCTTGATTTGTCTCCAGAATCTGGATCTCGATCCTTCAATAAGGACTTGTTCCGCCTCATCAAGGAGGCGAAGATCAGCAAGGGCGAAGGACTCCGCAATTCTCCAAATCCTCAAGCTTTGGAGATGAATCTGAAGGGCATCTTCCTTAGCGAATCGAGCCGCATCATGGGCAACTAGCCGGCTTGTTTTTGACAAGCGATTACAAGACTTGTAACAGGCTACTCGATTACAAAGAGTTCGACTAGTCCCAGTCCGATCTGCTTTCCTGAAGTCAGGATGGCGTAATTTCGGTTTCCGGGAAGTTCGAGCGAAACCGCTGCGTCGCTGTCTCCGTTCAGTAGTGGACGAGCGCCTACTCGAGCGATTTGCTTCTGCAGGTCTTGTGGAGTCTCGTCTTCATCCCAATCGTTGTTTTCCGCAATGATCGTTCCACTGGAAAGGTCGAATACCAGGATATTTGGATCTTGCAGGTCCTGGGATGCCAAGCCCGTTGCCCTAGCGACTATTTTTAGCGGCTCATCTCCACGAACGCTGAAGCCGACAATCAGCTGCTGATCGCCTTGGCCAACCAATCCGCGAGCCGAGAAGTTCACTATCTTCGAGTCGTATCCAATTTTTGAAGCTATCTGATTTCGATAGACTTCGAGAAGTCCTATTCCGCCTCGTTTAGTCTCATCGCTTGCTGCCAAGCCATAGCTTCCTGAGCCGAGCGATAAACTCATGGCGGCTTCACGTTTGTCTCTTAATGGAGCGACGCGGTCTTCTTCGTTGCCGCCAGAAAAAGGAGAGGAGACTTCAAGCGTTTCCCAGCTCAGGTTTTCGGCTATCAAATTGGATCCACTATAGAGCGAGATCGCTGGATCATAAAGCGTTTCGAAGGAGCTTCCGGTTTGCTTTAGGGACGGACCTATCCCATGCAGCTCGAAGTCAGCCGCTTCATTTCCGGAAAGGGTGAAACCAAGCAGTAGAATCTCATCTCCTAGCCCGGAAAAGCCGCGAGCGGAAATGTTAACGATTTGCGATTTCCTAAGCTTCGTTAGTGTTTGAGAAGCTGCGAGCACGTTCTTCCCGCTTTGCATAAGCTGGTCGGCCAAACGTTTTTGCAAGCTTCCGGAATTCAGATCGATCCGATTGCCTGAAATGTCGATGGTATCTAAGTTTTCGAGACGAACTAGCGTAGAGATATCGTCGATCTGATTATTCTTTAAATCTATCGACTTCAAATTGATGGCGGCCTCAAGACCTGAAAGATCTCTGATACCTCGTGCTGAGGCTTCAAGACTGGTTAGCATCGCCATGTCTTGCGAGGTAAGCTCTCCTTCGAATTTGCCTAATTCCTGCCTGATGACCGCTTCTAGCTTTGCATCCAGAAGATCGAAAGAATCTAAAGGATCTTGGCGATATGCGGCAATCCGCTTTCCGCTTTTCGATAGAGTCAGAGCATTGTTAGCTCCAGATTCCACTTCCAATGTTCCCGTTGGCATTGATTCGTATGAAATATCTGGATTCGAAAAATAAGGAATCGATTCGTTGGAAAAATGACTGTACATAATGGTACGTCGACTGCCCGAAGCTTCGAAGGAATGGGCGTGCGAATAGTCGAATAACCCTAACGCGTTTTGGTCTTCCTTTTGATGTCCCGCTCCGAGGTTGTGCCCGATTTCATGAGCGAACAGGAAACCGGATATGGAGCTTTCGGTTGTAACGACGCTGTAGGCGATTTCTTCGTTTCCTCCTGCATCGGTTAGAATGTAGCCTCTGCCTGAAGTTGCCGCTCCTCTCTCGCGACGGAGTAGGGTGAC
>JANQKI010000154.1 GCA_028281165.1 Opitutaceae bacterium
GTATCCAGATTCCGCTACACGATAGAAGATGCCGCCATTGCCGCCTTGCGAAACCATCCACTCGAAAGCGAACTCGAAGTCGCCGTAGACACGATCCGTGATAATGATGTCTACTTTGCTTGTATCGCCATTGGCTCTGTCCCTCGGAGAAAGAGCTAGGACACCATCCTCGATGGACCAACGTTTCAATTGATTGGGATCTCCTGTGAAGATGCGAATGCCGCTAAGGTCATTTCCATCGAGAAGCGGCGTCCAATCAGACTCAATGCTCTCCTTTGCGGCACCATTCTCTGGAGTCTCCTCATCGGCAAACAGCGATGTCGCCAACATCAGGCCAGATAGACTTCCAGCAAAGAAATTTCGAAGGATGGGATATTTCAACGACACGGGCTAGATATGGGGTTTAACCAACCTCTCATACATGCCAAACATGTGAAACCGTTACAACGGCATTTTGCGGCAGGGGTTCGAAAAATGGACTCGCTTCTCGCTGACACCTTTTCGTTTAGGGATAAGCAAAATTCGTTACAAGAGTTGCGCAAGACAGCATGAAGCTTGTAGACTCAGAATTTAGCTCGTATTCGGAACTTAATAAGATCTTTATTCCAAAAGAAGCCACAATACTCCCGACCTCGAATTAGGAATCAATAAGGCCAGGGAGGCAATACGGCACTCCACGCACCGTCCAAGCAGGACGCTCTTCGCTCTGCGAGAGACCACTCTACTTACGCTCTACACCAAATCTATCTTATCTTGTAATGAAACTTAAGATTACCGCTTGCCTAGCCTCCTTGATACTTTCGATCACCGCCTCCGCCCAAACGCCCCAATCAATCTCGATCGTCGGACCAGACGAGATAAACGAAAACAGCTCAGCGGTTTATAGAGCCATCGTCACCTACACTAACTTGACGGCTGGAGTGGCGACACCTGTTTGGACGAATCAGACCGCTGGTACGGTAACGGTTTCTAAAACGCTCAAAGTTGTAGCCCCTCCGGTGCAAGGGACTGGCCAAATCCAACTATCCGTTTCCTACAACGAAAATGGGGTTATCGTACAGGACCAAGCCACCATCAATGTAGTCGACGCGTCTATATCGGGCGACTCAGGCCTGCCCAATGCCGAGCGATCTACTCAAGCCCGACCGTCCAGCGTTGCCGGCTTAAGCGTAGATACGGCAACCGGCGCCCAAATGCTGGAGTATGAGCTCCTGCCTTTCCAAGGGGGCCTTCCCTTCCACCTCGGGCTAAGCTACAACTCGGCTTTCAAGGACAAGGCCGGCGTTTTCGGTCCTGGCTGGTGGCACAACTACGAGATGCGCATCACTGGTGACGAAAACGACATCATGGCCATTGAGTGGGGACCTGGATTCCGCAGCCTTTTCCAATTCATAGAGGAGGTCGGCGACGAGAAGATCTATGCTCCCATGGACGACAGCAATCGCCGGGATACGCTGGTGAAATCCAACGTCTGGCTGCTTACAAAAGGCGATGGGACGACCTACGAGTTCAACATTTTCAACGGCAATCCATTCCGCGTCCGAAATAAGGTGGGCGATACGGTCGATGTCGGCAGCGATAAGGTCCGGCTCGTCGACGCCTCCAACGAGATCAATTTTCGCTATCAGGAGAACGGCCTGGTTGACTACATTTACGATGAGTCGGACGACGATAACGGCAACGTAGAGCGTCACCTGGATTTCGACTACGACGAAAATGGTCGTCTCTCGCAAATCAGTCAGGCCTTCGAGTTTAGAGGCACTCGCTATTCTCTTCCGGGCAGTACTCTTGAATTTCCAGACAACGATCCAAATGGAGCTACCTTCACTTTCATGGTGGATGACCGAACCGACCCAATCGGCATGTTCCGTTTCTCGCGGGGCGAGATTCTGTATCAAAGACCTGAAGACATCATCATAAAGATAATCTCCCCGCAAGGAACCGAGGTCACGATGATCAACAACCAGGACTTGAGCGAGTTCACCGACGGAGGAAGAGTTCAGTTGCCAGAAGCTACCGGCTTCACCAATGCCTTCGAAGGCGAGAATCCGTTTGGCGAATGGAAGGTCGTGGCCATCGACAACCAGCCTACGCCTGAATTCAATCCGCCGAGACTCTCGCAGGTGAATTTCCAATTCTCCGATCCCACCAATCCGAAAAAATTCATCTACGACAGTAACGGAAGACTCCTGACTGTATCCGATCCCATAGGACGCACCTTGCAAACGTTTTACGACTCGGACGGTCGTGTCACTACCCAGGACGATGGCGTCAATACCAACCTGCCTGCTCGCTTTGCATATCAGGAAACCAGCGACGGAAAGATCATCACTACTTTTACCGATCGAATCGGCAATAATTCCGTTTTCGAGCATGATGGCCGCTACAATCTATTGAAATGGACCGATCCTCTAGGTGGTGTCATACAATTTGAATACGATGTCTTCGGCAATCGAACGTCCTTCACCGACCAACTGGGTCGCAAGAGTTCTCTGCAATACGACGAAGAGAACAATCTCGTCTCGGGCATTGATCCGCTCGGACGCAGCGTCGTCTTCAACTACGATGATAACCGCAATGTTACTTTCGTACTCGATTCCCGAGGCAACCAGTCGAGTTTTGGATACGACTCGAACCAGAACCTGGACTCGGTAACCGATCCCGTAGGCCAAACGACCCGTAAGGAATTCAATTCCAATAGCGACCTGCGCAAACTCATCCTGCCCGACGGAGCGGAAGTGGAGTTCAATATTAATGGCGGTCGCGAAGCTTGGAATAGCCACGCCAACGATCCGAATCGCAAGGAGTTTCGAACTTACGATGGAGTCGGACGAATCACTCGTATCAAGGACCGTCAGGGCTACGACACCAACTTCGACTGGAGCCCGACTAGTAAGAAGCTTTTCGAGGAAGATCCGCTCAATAACGGAAAGCGCTGGGCCTATGACGAGCGCGATCGTCTCGTAACCGAAACGGACAAGAATGGAAACGAGACGCGCTACGAATACGACGGAAATGATAACCTGACTCGTGTGATCGACGCTTTAGGCAACTCCATTCGCTACCAGTATAATGGCGAGGACCGCCTCGCCCGCGTGACCGACGAAAACGGCAACGTGACTCAATTCGCCTACGATGCGTTAGGGAGGACGATCACGGAAACCGACGCCCTTGGCAATGTAACAAGATTTGAATACGATGCCGTGGGAAACCAGACAGCCTCCTACGACGCTAAAGGAAACAAGATCAGGAGCATAACCTATACGGCTCTGGATCAGGAAGCTACCATTACTGATGCCCGAGGCAACACCATCACCAAGGAATACGACGAAAATGGCAACCTGATCAGAGTGATTGACCCTAAAGGACGGAGGACTTCGATAGCCTATGACTCTCTCAATCGGGCCACCTCGATCACTGACCCGCTCAATCGCGTCGCTCGCAAGATATATAACAATGATGGAACTTTGGCTCGTATTGAAAATCCAGGCGGCAGCCAAACCGAATACATTTACGACAACGCCAACCGTATCAAGGAAATCGCCTACGGAGATCGCTTTCTAACCTACAACTACGATGATTGGCGCGATTTGATCACAACCGCTTTCGATGAAGGATCGCGCTTCGATTACGAATACGATCGCGTGGGAAGACGGACCTTCGCTTCAAGTAACGACAATGGAAATAAAGGAGACATCACCTACGAATATGATGACCAGGGAAACCTGACCAGGGTATCCGACGATGGGGCCTTTCCTCAGGAAATCCTTCGCGAATACGACGGGCTCAATCGGATCACCAGCTACATAGACGTTTTTGGTAATGAAATAACGTATACCTATGATGCGGCCGGCAACACGACGGCTATGGGCTATCCAGACGGGAAAACCGTCAATTACTCCTACGACGCTCTCAATCGCGTAAAACGCGTTACTGACTGGGCCGGAAGGCAAACGGAATACACTTACGACGAAAACGATCTCGTTACGCGCGTCGACTTTCCCAATGGGACGTATCGGACCATGGAATTCAATAATGCTCAGCGACTGATCAAGCGCGGCGATTATCAGAACAATGGGATGGTCATTGCCGAATACGAATACGCTTACGATATCTTGGGCCAGGTCGAGTCGGTTATCCGAACTGACGGTTTTGCCGAGCCCTATGTGCCTCAGACCGCTACGTTCACTTACGATTCGAACAACAACAATGTAACCAGCTATAATGGGACTACTTTACAAAGCGATCTAAAGGGCAACTTGACCAAGGTCCCCTATCACGACGGCATTATGGACGTCGATTACTACGGCAACAATTCCATCCGTTGGATGAGCTACAACAACGGTCGAGCCTATGATTACGACTTGGAGGATCGCCTCGTGTCCATCAGCAGCCAAAATGGAGGTCCTCGGTTCGTCGTAAACCCGCACGCTGGTCTTTCGCAATATCTTCAGAAAATCGATCAAGACCAATCCGTTACCAGCTACGTCTACGGCATTGGCCTTATCTATGAAGAAAATCCAAATGGCGATGTAGTTGTTTATCACTACGACGATCGAGGCAGTACCATTGCTCAAAGCGATCAATTCGGCAACGTCTTTAAGCGGTATTCATACGGCCCCTACGGAGAACGTGTTGAAAAACCGACAGCCGAGGACTCGCCCTTTCTCTTCTTGGGAATGTTTGGCGTACTCACAGACGAAAACGGGCTCTGCTACATGCGTTTCCGCCATTACTCGCCGACTCTGCGTCGCTTTGTCGGTCCCGATGCCTTCCCAGGGGATGAGTTCAACATCAACTCCCTCAATAAATTCGCCTATGCTCTAGGCAATCCGCTGGCCTTTAACGATCCAGAAGGCGAGTTCATCAATATTCTCGTCGGAGCAGCAGCTGGAGCCGTAGGAGGAATCGTGGCCCAAGGCGTTAGCGATTTGATAAACGGCGAGAAACCAAACTGGAAAAACTATGTAGCGGCCGCGGCGGGGGGAGCGGTCACCGGAGCCTTGATCGGTAGCGGAGCGGGGGTAATTTTCGCTGGAGCTGCAGGAGGTTTCACGGAAGAATTTCTCAACCAAGGCCTCAACGGCGGATTCTCGGATCCTTCGAGTTTCGATGTCGGACAACTTGCGTTGTCAACCGCCATTGGAGGAGCCGCAGGAGCTCTAGGTTCAAAGGGAAAACGAGCCGTGGGCATTACTTCAAAAGCGGCCTTCCGAAAGCAGGTTGTTTATAATGGGTTGCTCTATAGTTCGAAGAGCGCAGTACGGAAAGGTGTCACTCGCCAGGTGCTAAAAACCATCGCGATATCGGCTGTGGGCTCAGCTGCCAGTACCTTGATATCCGAAGGAGCCTCAGCAACAGGCGAGTTCGCCATGAACAAGTTCAAGGAATTCGTCAGCTCATTCGTGGACGTTGGAAAGCAAAGCAAGAGCCGTTTTCACCAAATAAGGCAATACGTGCAGGGCAACCAACGAGAGAAGAGCGGGGCTTTCGATCATTTCGAGCTCTACAAGGGCTATATGCAAATGGCGGGCATACCTCTGCCCAACTCGCCTAATGGCGACGTGACCGGATTCTAGTCGAAACGGAAAGGAGACATAGAAAAATGAATACGAAGAACAAGATTTTCGCTCTCGCCGTTTCGACCGCCTTGACTATGGCAAGCAGCTTTGCCCAAACCTATCGCTACGATGACGCCAATCGTTTGACGGAAGTCATCTATTCGGATGGATCTGGAATTCGCTACAGTTACGACCAAGCGAGCAACATACTTTCGGTCATCCCCATTTCAGCGCCCTCTTCGCCAAGCAGTATCAATGCAGTGGCTACGGATGAGAACAACGCGGCTCTTACCTGGCAAGACAACGCGACTGGCGAATCCGGTTACCGGATACAGCGCCGAGTGGCAGGAAGCGATGAATGGCTTACCCTGGGAACCGTTCCTTCCAACAATACCAATTTTCAGGACGACACGGCCAATCTGAGCAATTCCTACTTTTACAGAATTCAGGCATTCACCGGAGCATCTAGTTCAGCCTACTCTCAAGAAGTAGCTTCCCCATCGGCCAACACCGGTGGCGGCGGTAACGGCGGCGGATTTGGCGACGTTACCGGAGACGCCGTCCTTTCGAATATATCGATAAGGGGAGATGTCGGCATTGGCGACAACGTGATGATTGCTGGATTCGCTATCGATGGCGAGGATTCCAAGAAAGTCCTCATTCGAGCTGTCAGCGACTCGCTTGAAAACGTAAACGGAACACTTAACGACTCCACCATGACCGTGGTAAGTCTTTCTTCCGGACTAACCGTCATCGACGTAAATGACGACTGGGGTGATGCCGCGAACTTCGCAGAGATCAAGCAGGTCGCGAGCGACATCGGAGCCAGTACTCTGCCTGACAACAGTAGAGACTCCGCAGCCCTTCTCGACCTTGAGCCAGGTCTTTACGGAGCAGTTATTTCTGGAGTCAACTTATCAACCGGTATCGCCCTCGCCGAAGTTTACGATGTGGAGCCAGGTGTTGGCGACTCACGCTTGATCAATATTTCGACGAGACTGCCGGTTGGCGAAGGCGACAGCGTGCTGATTGGAGGATTCGTCATCAACGGGGACGAGCCAAGAGAAGTCCTCATTCGTGGTCTCGGTCCTGCTATAACGGGCGTCCAAGGAACTATAAACGATCCTCAGCTCACCCTTTTCTCAGGGGCAGATGTCATTGCCAGCAATGACGACTGGGATGAAGGTGGAAACGCCGCCCAGATCAGCGCCGCAGAGGTCGAGGCCAAAGCTCAGCCTCGACTGCAACCCGGGGCCTTGGATTCGGCTATCCTTGTCACACTAGAACCAGGCATCTACGGAGCCGTCCTGACCGGAGTGAAAGGAGCCACCGGAGTCGCCCTCATCGAAATCTACGAGTTGAAATAGAACCGATCCTGGCTGGGGAACAATTGACCGCCATCTTCCGGACAGACGTAATTCTGTCCGGAAGCTTTGGTTTGGAAGATTCAAACCCTTTTTGCTATGCGAAAGGCAATCTATGCGCTATGCCTTCGCCCCTAATTTATTGATGCCTGCTGATCGGCATCTGCTACGCTCCGAGAGGAAACGACTTCTTATCGAGACGCTTAGTTTCTAACAATAACAGGCCAAAAACGCCTCACGAAGTCGAAGGATCGGAACCGCCTAAATGAGTGGTAGCGGCTCGTAGTAAGAAAAATTCATGTCATTCGCTCATCTCGGGCTTCGTCCCGAACTCATTGAAGCCGTCACCTCAAAAGGATATAAGACTCCCTCTCCCATTCAGGCTAAAGCCATTCCGGCCATTCTAAAAGGATGCGATGTTCTTGGCGGAGCCCAAACTGGTACTGGAAAAACGGCAGCATTCAGTCTACCACTACTCCAACGTTTGGAAGAGAGCCTCTTTCAAGGCAAAAGACCGAGAGCTCTCGTCCTTACTCCAACGAGAGAACTCGCCGCTCAAGTCCATCAGAGTATCCTGGATTACGGGAGAGGTCTTAAACTTCGTTCGACGGTGATTTTTGGAGGTGTGGGATTTCATCCGCAGTTCAAGGCTTTACGAAGTGGCCTAGACATTGTAGTGGCTACTCCAGGACGACTGCTTGATCTTTGCGAAAGGAAAGAGGCTAAACTGACAGCCATCGAGACTCTCGTCCTTGACGAAGCTGATCGCATGTTGGACATGGGATTCATCCACGACATTAAAAAGATAATCAAGCTGCTCCCCGAAAAGCGACAGACCTTGTTTTTCTCCGCTACCTATTCTCGGGAAGTTAGAAAACTTGCGGACTCGATTCTCCGCAACCCCGTTGAAGTTGAAGTCTCGCCTCGAAATTCGACTGCCGACCGTATCCATCAGGAAGCCTACATAGTCGGACAAAAGTCGAAACGAGATATGCTGTCTTCCATGATAACCAACGGAGATTGGTCCCAGGTTCTCGTATTCACCAGAACAAAACATGGAGCGAATCGGTTAGCGACTCAGCTTGAAAAAGACGACCTCACCGCTCGCGCTATCCACGGTAATAAAAGTCAATCTGCGCGCGAGAAAGCTTTGTCGAATTTCAAGGCAAACAAGATCCGAGTCCTAGTAGCTACAGATATCGCCGCACGGGGACTCGATATTGCCAATCTACCCCATGTCGTGAATTTCGAACTGCCCAACGTACCAGAAGACTACGTACATCGGATAGGACGGACAGGGCGAGCCGGAAAGAGAGGGAAAGCCATCTCTTTAGTAAGTGAAGCGGAAAAGCAGTACCTCGCTGCCATAGAGAGACTTCTTAAAAAGGAAATCCCTTTGTTCACAATTCGAGGGGACGGCGAGAAACGCGAATTGGATCATTCCGAAATCACATCGAAAAAATTCGTATCTAAGAAACCATCACAATCACGAAGGAAGAAGCAGGAATCCCGCAGGCCACATCGTCAAGGCAGACGTCAAAGAAAAGAAGCCGGCACTGAGAAAACCGCCAACAGAGGACCTAGCGCAGCTGAAGGTCCAAAAAAGAATCGCCGGAAAAGATGGAGCAGCCGTAGAGCTCGACCAGTCTCATAACGAGCTCGGAGAACTAAAAAGGCGACAATCCGAAATGGATTGCCGCCAAATAAAATAACTGCCGTTTCCGAAAATTAACTGAGACGACGACGGATCATAAAAAAGAGGCCCAGGGCTCCACTGAGAAGCAGAATGGTAGCTCCTTCATCGGGAACTCTTTTCAAGTCCAGGTTGAAATCGCCTTGTTTGAAGTAGTCGCCTTTACCACCAAGATCATTCATATGGTAGATCTCAAGCCAACCCGAGGCTCCGAAATCCGAATTCTTTCCGCTCGCTCCGTATCCAACTTGAAAGGCTGGTCCAGCCCTCTCGATAACATAGTTGGTACCGGCAAAACTGCCAACGCCTGTGAGCGTACCGCTAGTTGACGTGTAGTACCACCAGTTGCCTTTATCAGAGCCATCTTCCTCGACCTTCGGACTTCCAGCGGGAGCGTCAGCGGTTGAGTCTGGAATTGCATTAGGTGCGTATCCAGAAAATTGGGCGTTTATGATAAAGCCGTTTCCATCTTTTAAGGCGGTTCCGGTTAACGAGGCAGTACCCGCTCCATAGTTTTCTACAAAAGAGCCAGTCGGGATAAACTCGTTCTGGGTGAAACGCCTGGTATCCACACCACATGGTCGTGTCCGCCACCATCAAAGGCTGCCGTGGCATCGTATTGAATAGCGGATACGCTCGTTACTAAACAAGAAGCCAGAGCCCCCGCTGCAAAGGTTCGTTGCAAAAATTTCGATATGCTCATGTTGGAAAGGGATTGGTTCAGTTCTAAGACAGTTGCTGAAAGCGTACTTTGGCAGAAATCTTGAACCGAAAAAAATCGGCTTAGACATGAGTACTGCCACGCGTCTACCCTTGAGCGCTTCTGCTCATCGGAGCCAAAATGGAACGCATCGCTTCAGGCTACCATTTCCAAGCCATGCCCCAAGTGTGAATGGAACCAACGTCTCGCGAATCTATGGTCTTGAATCCATGCCTTCTATAAAACGGAAGATTGATAGTAGTCTCGGTATTCAGGCACACGCCATAAGATTGCTCGTGAAGCATCGCGTCTGACTTAACAGCTTCCACCAGCGAACTGCCACAGCCGATTCCCTGATACTCCGGTTTCACTCCCAGTATTCCCAGATAGTGGTGGGGCCAATCGGGTAGTCCAGCATCGCAGGCACCAGCATATTCAAGAAATCGATCCATTGCTTGCTCTCCCATAGCCTTGGTCGCTCGCTCCCATTGAGCATCGAGTTCAGGAGTCGACCATTCTTCTCCAGGCTCACTCACCACAGCGACTCCCACAAGCTCGCCACCTAAACGACAGCCGAAGACTGGCCAATCTCGTACAATTCGAGAATTAATCAGATACTCGAACATTACTCGAAACCGCTCAGGGCCTTGTTCCAGAAATCCTTCGAACATGTAGTTAGCGACCGGATATCCTTCGAAGGCCTCACTTAAAACGCGAGAGGCTTCGGACATTTCATCCTGTTTGAGGCGATGAACCTCTAATAGATTACTTCGATGAGCCGAACTTGCGTTTGGCGCATAATTAAGTGAAGATGTTGTATTCATGATTGTTTCTTTGGTTCGCAATTTAGCTTACCGCAGAAACATAGCCGATTAACCAAAGGTCGGTTAGTCGGTAAAATACGGTGTTTAAAGAATTCGGATACCGTACAAGAGGGCCACCCTCAAAGCTACTGTAATGAACCGTACTGAGAAGAAAGGGCAGCGCACTCCTCTAGCCATGCGGCGTGTTTCTCTTTCAAGCGCGCAGCGACTTCAGGCTCTGTTTCAAACAGATTTTCGGTTTCCGTCCAGTCTTCATCGATCCTGAATAATTCCCACTGATCTTCTTTCCGTACTAGCTTCCAACCGTCATGTAGAATGGCGGTTCCATGACGCCACTCCCAGAAGATCGGTTGGGCTCTGGATGGAACGGCTCCCTTGAAAACACTCGCAAACGAGATACCCGAGAGCGGGACGATTTTCCGGTCGCCGTAGCGGTCAGGATAATCGACATTCGCAAGTTCAAGTAGAGTGGGCATCACATCAATAAAGTGTCCCTGAAATTCGGATACTCGCCCGGGAGTCTTAATCCCCCCAGGCCAATGGGCTACAAGCGGAGTGCAGATGCCGCCTTCGTAACTATAATTCTTATACAGTCGAAACGGCGTGTTGCCGACATTGGCCCAATCCTGACCAAGGGAGGCCCAGCGGCCCACCGTCCCAATCGGACCATCCCCTATTTTAACGACCTCCGCTGAACTTCCATTATCGGAAGCAAACAGGATAAGCGTGTTTTCGGACTCTCCAAGTTCTTCGATCTTAGCAAGCAGGCGACCAATGTTCTGATCAACCCGATCCATCATCGCAGCGTAAACCGCCATGCGGAGATCTTGGTCGTCTTTCTCAAGCTCTGAAAGGGCAGTCCACTCGCGATAAGTTGGAGTCGACCGAGGCGCTTTTTTCGAACTTAGCAGTCCCATATCGATTTGCCTTTGATAACGAGCCATGGCAATGGCTTCGTACCCAGCTTTGTACTTGCCTCTGTACTTTGCGATATCCTCTGGCCAAGCCTGGAGAGGATCGTGGGGAGCCTGGTAAGCGAGATAAAGAAAATAGGGATTGGGCTCGTTCTTGTATCGATCGATCAAGTCGAGCGCCCAATCAGTATACGCATCCGTGCTATAGTAGTCTTCGTCTCCAGGCGTATAGGGATACTCAATACGGTCATCAAAGCAGAATGGGCGTTTTCTTTTCTGAGCAGGAACCGGTTCATCAGGACGTTGATAGCCTGGGTTGAAGTGATTGGCTGCTCCATCACGCAATCCGTAGTAGTGATCAAACCCGCGATGAAATAGATTCTCAGTACCGTGGTGCTTGCCAACCGCAAGGGTTCGGTAACCCGCAAGCTTCAGAGCTTCTCCGAGCGTAATCGCATTCTGAAGTTCGCCGAAACGATTATGGTTCCCATTCAGTTGAGCGTAGGTTCCGGTAAGCAAGCAAGCCCTCGATGGAAAGCATTTAGAAGTGTTGTAAAAACGGGTGAAGCGAACACCATTATATCCAAGACGATCGATGTTAGGAGTTTGTATCTCCCCGCCATAACAACCGATGTCAGACCATCCCATGTCATCGACCAAAATGAACACGATGTTCGGTCGATCTGGTTTCGTTAAATTCCCGGGAGAGCAGGCAAAGATAAAAAGCATCCCCAATGAGAGGATGAAAACTGAGACCATTCTAAGCATTCGAGAACAATAAAGTATTGGCCCTCGCGACACGAACAAATTAAGACACGGTCGTTTTACTTAACTGGGGAGCGGCTGCTTTTTCTTCACTCTTAGCCGCCGAATGATTGATGAGAGGCATATTCCTCAGTAATATCGATTATTCCGAGTCGGGAGGAGGCATTTGGGACATACGCTCCATAAGCTGCTCGGGCGTTAGCTTCTCAATCACTCTACCGATAGTCCAACGATAGCCAAAGGGATCCACAAAAAGGCCCGAGCGAGTCCCCCAGATATGGTCCTGCATAGGAGATAGAATTTCGCCTCCAGCATCAATCGCTTGCTGAAATAGAGCGTCGCAATCCTCTTCCGTGATACACAAGAGATTAGGACTCCCTCCAATCGTCTTGGGACTAAAAGCGTTCCAATCCGGAAATTCGCCTGATACATAAACAGCCGTGTTGCCGATCATAACATCCGCATGGGCCACGGTTCCGTCAGGCATTTCAAATTTGGATACAATCTCTGCATTGAGGGCTTTTTCATAAAAATCGAGAGCGGCTCGAGCATCATCGACGGTTATGGAAACGGTAAGGGTTTGCTGGTTTTCAATCATGTTTAGAGGCAAGTTATGTGTGGATCGCGAATTTACAAAAGGGCCTATGACAATGACGGACCTGGGCCAGTTTTTCTCTTGGAAAATTTAAGTGCAAAAGAAGCCAATGAACTAGGTCGAAAAGGAGTCTTTCGCTCTATTTCTCATTGAATATGAGATGCTTGAAATTTTCAAACGATTGTTTGAATCCAACTGAGAGTCTAGATCGTATCCATTGATGAAGTTATTTTTTAATCACAACATAAGGAAAAAACAGGGAGGAAAAACAATGAAACTAACTCGATTCTACCATCGAAACATAAAAGCCAAGATTGTCTCTTTGGTATCAGCTTTTCTGATATCCATGCCATTCTCAATGGGCTCAGACCATAGTGGGGCTGGCAACGGAGTAAATCTGGACAATCTTACCGTCAACATTGACGACATAGTAAGTCTTTTTAACATCGAAGCCGAATGGGTACGCGAAGATTTGCTGGAAACAGCGTTCTATGATGCGGCTAGGCGTATGGACATCGATGATTACGAAATTGAATACAACGGCATTAAACCAAAGAATGCCAAGAACTACCTTGATTTCGATGTCATCGAGTGGAGACGCAGCCCAGCGAACTTCTACGAATTCAGAGCCAGAGCCATCTACTACGATGCCGATGGAAAGCCCATGAATCTCGGAGTAGTCCATGGTACTCGATCAGGCCTCAGCGTATTCACTCGCTATGATGTAGGCGATCATTTCGCGAAGTCAGCGGAAGACGCCTTCCGTCAAGCGTTGAAGAAACTGAGCAAGAATTTGTCGTAGCGCTGCGACGCTAGAAAAGAGACACTCCCTCCAGATCGGATAGTCGATCTGCGATAAAAAGAAGCCTCAGGAAAAGTCCTGAGGCTTTCTGGGTTGCTGGCGTCAAGCCGTTTCCGATTGTCGTTCTATTTCCAATACATTCTGGCTGACAAGAAGGCGATCAAGCGACCACTTGCCGCCACCAGAAACAAGAATAAGGAGCGACAGCCCGATCGTGAGAAGATGGTATTCGATGCCTTCCCCCGCCTGATTGCCAAACCAATTCATAAAGAATCCGTTTGAGGCAGTAACCATTATCATGGCAACGAACATGGTCACACCAATAAGCAAGGCGTTGAGTCGACTGAGAAGCCCTAAAGCAAGCAAGACAGCTCCAACGGACTCCACGAGAATCACCACAAGGGCCAGGATATAAGGAATTCCCATGTTTTCCGTAAAAAACTGCATGGTTCCGTTAAATCCGAAACCTCCCCACCAGCCGAATAGCTTTTGAGCTCCATGTGGGAAAATCACAAAAGCCAGTGTCAAACGCGCGATGAACGGAGCAATGGAGTTCGAACTGGATAACGTAGTGTTTAGGTATTTCATAACAATCAATGTTTGATGTATTTAATTTTGTATGACGATTCAGGCTAAATCGAAAAGAAGAAGCTGGGCCTCCGATTCGGCTTGAATGTCGAGCGAAGCCGCTTCCGTAAAGTAGGCGGCATCTCCTTCGTTCAATGTCCGGCCATTCAAAACGACCTCCCCTTCCGCCACATGGAGCCAGGCATTTCTCGAGTCTCTCAATTGATACTCCAAGGATTCGCCCGAAATCAGTCTCGCCAGCCAAAGATCGGCATCCTGATTTATGGCTATCGAATCATCGCGCCCCGACTTGCTCGTAACCAAATTCCAATTACCCGATTCAACATGGGCGTAAGACTTTTCGGCATAACGCGGCGTCAAGCCCTTAGCGTCCGGCTGTATCCAAATCTGCAGCAGGCGAACCGACTCGTCAGAGGAAGGATTGTATTCGCTGTGCTGTATGCCCGTTCCAGCAGCCATGTATTGAACTTCGCCTTTGCTGATAACGCGTCCGTTGCCCATCGAATCCTTATGCTCAAGCTGTCCGCTCAGGATGTAGGTGATGATTTCCATATCATTGTGCGGATGCGTCCCAAAGCCTCGTCCAGGAAGCACCAGATCGTCGTTTATGACACGCAAGCTGCGAAAGCCCATCCACTGCGGATCGTAGTAGCTAGCGAAGCTAAACGTATGATAGGTATCGAGCCATCCATGACTGGCATGACCTCGCTCGTCTGCTTTTCGGACGTTCACGTCGGAAGATTGGGAATGTGTACTATGATTGAGTTCGTTTGTGTTCATGACAGGATTATGCCATGAAACGCTCTGTTTTGAGAAAGACTATGTTTCTTGCCTGAGCATAACTTCTAGGCATACTAAAAGCAGAATGGAACTGCGTCACCTCCGCTATTTTATCGCCGTAGCTCTAGAAGAGAACGTCTCGAAAGCGGCCCTAAAGCTTCATGTATCGCAGCCAGCCCTAAGCCGACAAATTCGAGATCTCGAAGAGGAACTTGGTTTCGAGTTGCTGGAGAGAAGCGCGAAATCGGTACGATTGACGGAAGCAGGCCGAACCTTTCTCGACGAGGCTAGCGAAGTGATCGAGAGACTTGAGCAGGGAATTGAAAAGACGCGTTCCGTCGCCCTTCCAGAAAACCAGGAGCTGCACATTGGCTACGCGCCTTCCCTTACCCCACGCATTCTTCCGCCCCTGATCAGATCTTTTCAGAAGGCCCTTCCGAAATTGAAAGTGAAAATTCACGATGTGTCCTCAGACGAAGCCCGAAAAGGCATTCTGGAAGGCAATCTACAGTTCGCTCTCTTGGCCAGACCTCCCAGGAAAAAGCTGCGAGGCTTGAAATTTCTCCCCATGCTGCGTGAGCGGATTATTCTAGTAGCGTCCCCAGCCCACAAATACGCGAAAAGGAAATCCATCCCTATCTCGAAGCTGGAAAAAGAGCTTTTTGTAGGATTTCTCAGCGAAGAGTATCCAGATTATGGTGAAATGTTCAAAGCGACTTTCCAGGAAGCCCATCGCGTCCCTAAGTTCGCCGAGGAAGTGGACAGCGTATCAAGCCTCATCGCTTCGGTGGAAATCGGAGACAAGCTAGCCATTCTGACGGAGTCGATTACCTGTCTGGCCGGAGAGCGATTAAGCCTCATATCGCTGGAACCAGAACCCGAACCATTGCATGTCGGCCTGCTTTGGAAGAACGACAGTCTCGACCAGAATAAGGAAGCCTTTCTACAAGTCGCTAGAGAGACTGTCCCCGAAAAGGCAAAATGAAATCGCCACACTCGCAAAACCCTCTACCCCGCTGCAGCCGTCTTCGCCCTTTGGGGGCTACGCCGAGTCAAGAGCAGCGGAGAATGTCTAGCAGATTCAAGTTGATTGAAGGCGCAATTGAGCCGTATAAAGTATCGTCTATCATTATGATGAAATTGATTGCCACCTTCATCCTGTCGATTGCCATGAGCCTAAATGGCCTGGCAATGACAACTTATGAAGTTGAGCATCAAGAGGATATGGGGCATTCAGGTTGTTGCCCAGAATTGGCTGATCATTGCTGCGAGGCTAGCTGCAGCGAAGAGGGCTCTAGCCAAAGCGAGCATGCGGAATGCGGTCACTGCCAAAAGCATTGTCTTACTTGCCAGGCCTTGAGCATAGGCGCTTCCGCAATGACCAACCAACTCGCCCATCGCCTACCGGTTCCTGTTCTGGAAAGTCTCAGCCTAGACTTCCAGAAAGATCTCGCAGGGACAAGCTATCCTCCGACAACGCCGCCTCCCAAGAGGTCTGTTTGAGTTCTCAAGTTCGCGAACCGAGAAAGTCGGTTCGCTTTTTCGAATTTATAAACTGAATCAAACAGAATTACTATGCGTACATTTATATTCACTTTAATAGCTATATCCAGCCTCGTGGCCGCCAGCGCCAACGCAACAGGCAAACACACCGAGGAAAAAGCGCTATCGCTTGAACAGGAAATCGAGCTAGCCAGAAAAATTTTCGCGGAAGAGGAAAGCGTGGCGGCAATTCGCGTTTTCGGCCTGATTTGCGAAACCTGCGCCCACGGTTTGAACGTCAAGTTCAAGAGCCTGAAAGTCGTGGACAAGAAGCGGTTGGAAAAGGGCATCAAGCTCGACATATACAATCAGTTTCTAACCGTAGCTCTCAAGGACGGCGAAACGGTCAATGTGGAAAAGTTTTACAAAGCCATTGAAGATGCCGGATACGAGCCCAAGACGTTGTTTCTCATGGACTCGGTTGCCACGGTGATTGAAGAGAAAAAATTCACCGTCACCAGGTCCGCGGATACGCAGTTCGCCTTGGTGGATGCCGGTCAGAAGGCGTTGCTAGAGCATGGCAAGGAACACGCTTTGCTAATCGTGTCTCCTTCCAACTACGATCGTAAAAATAAGGCGGAAATACACCAAGCTCATCTAGTAGACACCATACATGAAGGCTAAATCCATAGGAACGCTGTTCCTGGGATTCTGCCTTTCGTCATTAACTAGCCATTACACAGCCCAAGCGGAGCAACCTGTCATGGGCATGGTTCCGCGCTGGGACAATGGCTATGGACTGCAGACGTTTTGGTTCTACCGGGACAGCGATACGCTACTTCAAGGATCGAATGAAATTCCGAATCCTGAAGGACTAAGAGAACGTGTATCCAAAACAAGTATTGAAGGCGTGTATACATGGGATCGCTCGATCCGAGCTACTTTTAAGATGCCTTACTTAGAGAAAACACGTTTATCGACGATCGACGGTTCCCTTGTTCGGCAGACAGCTTCAGGCTGGGGAGACCTAAAGCTCGCCCTACCCTTGAAGCAGTACTTCAACAAGGAAAACTATTCGGGGAATTGGTCGCTAACGCCGCAAATAAAGTTGCCTACGGGCAACGACAGCGGGCCGATTCCGCTGGGCGACGGCGAAGTCGATTACGCCATCGGAGCCAGCTACGAAAAGGAAAATCCGTATTTGCTCTACAATTTCGGGCTTACTTTTTGGAAGACAGGAAGCTCTAACAAAAGAGATCGCTGGGAGTTGGAAAGTCTTTGGGCATGGAACTTCACAGTCGATAAATTCATCGGCCTCGATATCGAGGGTGAATGGGAAAATGGCTCGTCCGCTCGTCGACTAGAAGCAGGTCCTTCTTTCTTTTGGTGGATTGAAAAAACCGCTCTACTAAAAATCGGATATAAACGCATTCTCGACGAAAGGATTGCGGGACGCGGACTTTCCTACGGAGACGAATTTCGAATAGGGATAGGCTTCGTCCGATAGAGTATTGAAATACAACAAGCAAAAGGACGCCTAGGAAGGCGTCCTTTTTCGTATTTAAAATTTAAAGACGAATTCGCAGGAATCGGAAAAGCGAAATACCCTTAAACTTTCGCAGGGATCGCGTACTTGTCGCGGCCTTTTCGAATGATTATGCTGTTCGCCACCTGGTGAGCCGGTCCTTTAAACTGCTCCCTTTTGCCGTTGAATTTCAAAGGCACGCCGAGAGACCAGGGCTCCTTCTCATTGTCCACGCTCCAAGCCGCAAGGTGAGACTTACAGCGTTCCAGACTTTCACCAAGATGCTCGTCTTTGGAAGCAAAAGCGATGAGCTCATCGTTGGTTACTTCCTGTCCACTCAATAAAGAAGCGTTAGCAAGATGGCTTAGGCAACTAGACTTGAATCCTTCTTCCAGCGTGATCGCCAGATCGGATTCCTTTCGACTCTTGACCCCCTTAACAAAGGCGGGGAAATGACCATATCCGCCATCGCCTTTGAAACTCTTTATCTTCTTTCCATCGTTGTCGTAAACGATGCCACCGCCACGTCCCCCGCGGAATTCCCCACCTTCGCAGGTTATTATAACTCCGACACGCCGGCCTTTGTAGTTGGCGGCCGCATTCGTTTCGGGGTTAATCCAAAGATTCTTAACTTCGAACAGCACCGGAATATCGCCCCAGTCTAAAGAGGTCATTTGCATGTTAGCGGTTTCTCCCGCATCATTCCAACCGAAGCGTCCGCCGAAGCTCACTACACCCTTGGGGTGTCCAGGATCTCCAAGGATCCACCGTATGAGATCCATTTCGTGAGGACCTTGATTTCCCACATCTCCGTTGCCTGTATTGTAAACCCAATGCCAATCGTAGTGGAAGCGAGGACGGTGCATGGGCAGATCATCGGCAGGCCCCAGCCATAAATCGTAGTCAACCGTTTCAGGGGGAATCAGTGGCGTATCAATTTTTCCAATACTTTCACGATTTCGGTAGCAAAGCCCTCTCACCATTTTGATTTCGCCAAGATTGCCCGCCATTATCCAAGGAAAGGCTTCCAGAAGACCCACGTCCGAGCGATTCTGGAATCCTGGCTGGACGATGCGATTGTATTTTCGAGCGGCGTCGATCATCCGTCGACCTTCCCAAACCGAATGGCAGACAGGCTTTTCCACATAAACGTCTTTGCCAGCCTGGCAGGCCCAAATCGTCTGCAATGCATGCCAATGATTGGGGGTCGTCAATACCACCGCATCGATGTCAGCCTGATCGAGAACCTCTCGGTAGTCCACGTACTTTCTGACTTTTATTCCATGCTCACTCTCAACATCGCTGACTCTCTCATCCAGAATAGCCGAATCGACATCGCACAAGGCCACCAAGCGCGCGCCATCCGTGCGTACGACGTCTTTTATGAGGGACTTGCCTCGACTCCTTAGCCCGACTACGGCAATGCGCAGGTCGTTATTCGCGCCCAAGACGCGGGAATGGGAAATAGCGAGAGAACCGGCAACCAATGCCGAGCTCTTAACAAAATGGCGACGAGTTATTCTAGACATATTCTTAAGGGTAAGAACAAAACCTAGCACGTGTTGGGAAAATTGGAAGCCAATACTTTTATTCGACGAAAACAGCTCAAAAAAGTCGGATCAACAGGCATCCTGGAAACAAATTTGACGGGAACGTTTCTACAAAAATTTTGAATACGCGGCTTAATTTGAATACCGAGGCATGGCCCTTTTCAGGTTCCGCAATTTCCAACGGGTTGAACACGTAAAACCTTGACCGAGAGAGGATCCCACGACCCTGTGTAAGCTCGTAAAGCGAACAGAGCAGAACAAAACCTTTCCAAGAAGATGAAAAAGAACCCCCTTTCTCGCAGACAATTTATCGCAAAGTCGTCCATCCTTTCAGGAGCGGCTGTAATGACTTCGAATCTCGCTAAAGCGAATCACCACGGTGAAAAGAAGCTTAAAATGGGCTGGGTTGGAACCGGAAGCCGAGGTAACTACGATGTGAGGAAATGCCTGGAGGCGGAACCAAACTCCGAGCTCTACGCCGTAGCCGATCTTTTTGAAGACAAGGTCGAGAAGGGTCTGGGACGGGTACGCCAGGAGAGAGGCGAGCAGGTCAACGTAACTCCAGAACGGATCTTTTATGGATTCGATGGCTATCGCAAAATCTTGGAAATGGAGGAAATCGATATTGTCTTTTTCACTACGCCTCCCGGATTTCGCCCGCAGCACTTCAAAGAATGCATCGAAGCGGGCAAGCATGCTTACCTTGAGAAGCCGGGCGCAGTCGATCCGGTCGGTGTCCGATCACTGATTGAGACAACCGAGCTCGCGGAGAAGAAGAATCTAAGCGTGACGGTTGGCATGCAGCAGCGTTTCATGCCGCAGTACGTGGAAATTATCAAACGCCTCCAAGATGGAGCCATTGGCGAAATAACCAACGTTGGAGCATATTGGCTTGGCACCATGAAGAACTGGCACTGGAAACCGCGCCAACCCGAGTGGTCAGATGTTGAATATCAGATTCGCACATGGCCTCACTGGACCTGGCTATCGGGCGATTGCTGCGTTGAACAACTGGTCCACAATTTGGATATCAGCAACTGGGTACTTGGAAAGCTTCCCACCTCGTGCCGCGGCGTTGGGGGTCGCATCGCGCGAAACGGTCCAGAGTATGGAAATATCTATGATCACTTTAGTTTCGATTACGACTACGAGGGTGGCGTCAAAGGTCTGGGCATGAATGCGCAGATCGAAGGCATAACGAATAAGGTTATGAATACGTTTAACGGAACTAAAGGAACAGCTTGGGTTTCACGTGGCGGTGGCGAAATTGATGGAGTCGAGAAATATAAATACAGGGGAGATAAAGGAGGCGACATGCCACTGTTCACCGCCATGTTTGAGGGTATCCGCAAAGGCGAGCCTATGAATCAAGGAAAGCTCTTGGCGGAGGCGACTATGACCGGAATCCTCGGCCGCATCGCCGCTTACACGGGACGCTCCTTGAGTTGGAAATGGGCCATGAAAGGCTCAAAGCTGGATCTTACAAAAGAGGTCACAGAGCTTGGACCTTTACCTGCTGATCCACACGCCATTCCAGGGGTGACTTTACCGGTCTAGGAAGAGTATTGAAAGACGTAACGGCATGTTTGATACATGCCGCTAGATCCAAAAATCAACTACAGTTTTGCAAGAGCCGATTTCACTTCCTGCGAAACGATCTTCATATCAAGAGCAGCTCCGCGCTCCTGTTTGAGATGAGCCATTACTTGGCCCATGTCTTTCATCGAGGCCGCTCCAGTTGAATCGATGGCCGCGGCAACCAGAGCAGGGTACTCGGAAGCGTCGAGCTTCGCAGGCAACAAAGCCTGAATTAACGCCGCGCACTTCTTAAGCTCTTCCACTTTCTCGGCGCGACCCGCTTTGGCGAAAGCTTCAGCCGATTCGCTAAACTTTCCGGCCTCTTTTTCCAGAGTGGCTAGAATCTTGGCTTCGTCGAAATCAGCATTCGCCCTCACCTCGCCTTCCTGGATGGCAGCTAAAGCAGCCCCATAAGCTTCTGTGGCGATAGCGTCGCGATCCAGACGCGCCCTCTGGTGGAGTTTCTTCAGTTCGTCTTTCATGAGTATGAGAAGTTCAACTACGGAAAAAGCGGATTATAAATGATTCGGCAATGAGAATACGGAATAAGCTATAAAGCATATAAACGCTTATCAGCGAATATCAGCGCTATGCGTAGTTCTTGAATATCTCTATTTCCTGACGAGGATGGCCCAGTCTTCTTCCCGATCGCTAGGCGGATTTCCCAAAAAGACTTTCTTTCCAGCTTTGACCGTTTTGACAGAGCCTTTCTTGAAGCCTCCTCCTTCACGAGGGTTGTACCATTCCACGGAAAAGCGTCCGCTAGCGTCGCTCAAATCGAGTTCGGTTCTTCCGCCATCGGGAACGTATACGACATAGGTGTCATCTTCTAAAGCGAGACAGTAGCGGCTATTATCGGCCTCGGTGTTGCCGACTAGCTCGTTGGCATTGCGCATCCGCCAGTAGGGAATGTCGTTGTTCTGAAAGAAGTCGATGGCGTAGCCGCAATACTCCCAAGACTTGTCGCGACTACGGAAGTCTTCGCAGCGCAAGTCGTTCTCAGGCAGCTGGTATCCAAAATAGTACTCCACACCAGCACCCCCTGCCATAAAAGTGCCCCACAGCGTGTATTTGCGAATGTCATCAATGCCGTAGGGATTCTCTTCATCGCCGGCCTTGCCATCGAATCCTTGGTATCCAGGATCTGGAGGCACTCCTAATCGAGCAGGGTTTTGCTCGTCGTTAGCCACTACCCATGGCTTGCCTGCAGCGTAAGACGCTTCGACCCAGCGAAGCGTCTGTTTATGAGCCGCGCTCCAATGATTTTGTAGAGAGGTGCCAGTCAATACAGACTGATGGCCCAGCAGTCTTTTGTAAACCTGTTCTTGTTGGCTGGGAAACGTATGGATCACGATGTTGTGATCGTAGGGATCCATGTTGAGGATATATTCCGCCATGTCGTTTTGCTCTTCGTAGGTCTGGGTATTCTCTTCGCCTAGATTCCAGTTCAAAGCAAGATTGTGACTAAAGCGAGCGATGATCTCTCGCAGATATAGTTTGCGCTCCCGGCCCAGCAAGCCGCCGTCCAAAGACTCGGGGATCACCGCGGGTTTGCGCGCAGCTCCCCTTCGATTGTCATCAAGCTCGTTCTCCTGCAGTTTGAAATGGAGGTAGATTCCCAAAGACTGCGCGTGAGTAAAGACAATCCCCCATTGGTCGAGTTTCGAACAGTCGTAGTTAAATTTTGAATTCCTTTGAACAAACGGCCAGATGTTGTCGCCGTCCCCTCCCGCATTGTAGGTAAGAAACGAAAACACATTGGCTCCTTTACTTGACAGGTAATTGAGAGCTCCAAGCAGATTCTTGCCCTTGCCATCTTGCCAAGTCGGGTCGCCTTCGCGGAAGTCCCCCGCATGAGGAGCCCATGTTTTCAGAGGAAGATTTGGCTTATTAGCTATGGTGTTGTCGAATTCATCGTAAGCGAAAATCGTCTCGGGAGCATCTGCTCCGGCTTTGAGAAAAAATTCGTCCGTACCGGCAAATCGAAGGTAGCGGGCGCCGACGTATTCGAGCCTGCCTTTGCCATGAAAATCGCGCCCCGACTTATCGCTTTCGCCAATCTTGAATGAACCACGCTTGCCATGGAACGGAGCCAGCCCTTCGCCAGCCGAAGGATCAATGGAAGCATCCTCCCCCTTGACGAAGGAAACGCGATAGGTCCATTCACCAGCTAGATCAGGAGAAAGATGAGCTCGCCACTTTGTACCTGAATCGGCGGAACTGTTAGCTGCATCGCCATCGGCAGCAAAATAGCCAGGGACCGTTCTTGTCAACACGCCCGATTCATGGGCGAACGTGACATACATGCTGTAGTCCAAAAATGGATTCGGATCATTATCGTGTTCGTGAGCCCAGGGTCCATCTAGGGTCACTGTAACATCGTGCCACTGCTTCAATTCACCGCCAACCTCGACTGAACCGTCACCGTGCGATCCTCGGGGTTCGAACAAGGCGGGACCGTCTTCGATTGAGGGGCCCGTTTGGGCCAGACTTTTGTTTGTTTTACCTGGATCCCCTTCAAGTGGGAAAAACACGACCTTGCTCCAACGCGCTTGGCTGAAATTCTCTCCGTCCTTCGAGCCAGCCTTGGCTTTTACCTCGATGATTTCACCTTCATTGATATTCACTAAATCCCATGTAGCTTTGAAGTTGGCTACATGGAAGGCAGGAGAGACCACTCGACCAACCGGACGCCCGCCAATTGTCACTTCATAGGTTGACTCTCCAACTGCCTCGCCTACGCAATGCAGCTGAACGGTGAATCGGCCATTGCCGACTGGAACGGTGGTCTTTGCAGAAGCTTCCTTAACATTCGCGATATCGACGATAAGTTGGCCCTCGCTACCCAAAACGAAGCCAGTTCCTTCGGTGGGAAATTCAGACGCATTCAAAACGGTTTCTCCAACTTGAGCTACCGCTTGAAAAGGGATAGAAACGAAGGAGAGAAAAGCGAAGGCCAGCATTTGCCATACGGCGAAAGGGAAAAACGAGGGTTTCTTCATAATGAATTTATAGATGAGGAAGCGAACTTGTGGTTTCGATTCCTAGCCCGCAAGCCTATCCGACTCAAAATTGAAAACTAACGGGTTAGCGTCTCCTTCTCCTTTACGAAAACAAGGCACGACCCCCAAAACGGTTCTTTATTTTAAATCGTCTTTGTATTTTCGATACAAACCTCGGAACTGATGATAGCTCAGTCCAAGCTGACTGGCCGCTTGGCTTTGATGGTAATTGCAGGCGGCTAGAGCTTCTTTGAGACTTCTCAACTCCAAAGCTCTAATCCGTTCCGAAAGAGTTAGGTTTAGATCTTCGTTATCACCTTTGACGTCCGCTTCTTGAGCAAGAGCGGAATGAGCTATTGAGCGATAAGGATCGTTGAAAGGATCGAACTCGATGTCTTTAATAATCCCACCACCACATCGATAGACACTTCTTTCCACTACATTTTTCAGCTCTCGAATATTGCCTGGCCAACCGTAGGAATTAAGGCGAGCCGTGGCTCCATTAGAGAATCTCGGGACCTCTTCCTGCCCCAGCTCGTGGGCCATGGAAGCGGCGAAATGCTGGGCTAAATACATGATATCCTCTTTGCGGGCTCGGAGAGGAGGCAGATAAAGAACGTCGAAAGACAAGCGGTCCAATAAATCCTGTTTGAACTTTTCTTCTGCGGCCAGCTGAGGCAAGTCCGCGTTTGTTGCGCCTACAATTCTTACGTCGACCTGAACCGGAACCGAGCTCCCCACCCTTTCGAAAACCCCGTACTCGACAGCTCGAAGCACCTTCTCTTGCACGGGAATCGAAACCAAACCGATTTCGTCGAGGAAAAGAGTGCCTCCTTCCGCAGCTTCAAAACGCCCTTGGCGACGTCGCTGCGCTCCCGTAAAGGCTCCCGCTTCATGGCCAAAAAGCTCTGATTCGAGAACTGACTCCGCCAAGGCTGAACAATTCAGGGCAACAAGGGGCCCCTGCCAGCGTTTTGATAGAAAATGCAGCCTAGCCGCCGCCAGTTCCTTGCCCGTACCTCGCTCGCCAATAATCAGAACTGGCCTGTCCACTTTGGCGACTTGAGAAAGGCGTTCCTGAAATGCCAGAAAGGATTCGGATATTCCCAGAGCCTCGGGAATATCTCGTGTCGAATAGGGAAAGTCTGACTCCTGGTCCATTGCAGTGGCGAATATCACCAAATTAACGCTTTTCTCGCCGAAACTGGCAATGGAAATTTATGAGAAATATTTTTTAAAATTTTCTATTCATTGATAATCAATAGTTTATGAATTAATTGATCTTATTGGCACGAATGCTGTTTATATTCAGTCGACAATTTAACAAAGGAAAACAGATGGGAATATTTACCAGATTCAAAGACATTGTGAGCGCTAACATCAACTCGATGCTCGATAAGGCGGAGGATCCAGAGAAGATGATCAAGCTCATGATCCAAGAGATGGAAGACACTTTGGTGGAAATCAAAGCGTCTTGCGCCGGAGCGATGGCTTCCAAAACCAAAGTCGGCCGCGCCCTTAGTGAAGTGAAAGTGAAAGCCGAGGATTGGGAGGCTAAGGCAAAGCTAGCTGTCAGCAAGGGTCGCGACGACTTGGCAAAGGAAGCTCTAGTCGAGAAGCGTAACTTTACCAACGAAGTCGAAAGGCTCGAAGCGGACATGGCCCAATTGGACGGTGTCGTTCAGCAGTACCATGACGATATCGAACAGCTGGAACTGAAACTGGCCAACGCTCGCAAGAAGCGCCAAACGCTCATCCAGCGCCACGTACACGCTCAAAAGCGCTACCGCGCTCAAACCGCGATTCGCAAGATCAACAACTCCGACGCGTTCGCTCGTTTCGAGGCGTTCCAGAACCGCATCGAGCGCATGGAAGCAGACGCCAATCTCGTGAATGCCAAAGCCAAAACTAGCCTAGTAGACGAGTTTGCCGGGCTGGAGAAAGACGAAGCGATCGATAACGAACTTGCGGCTCTCAAAAAAGATCTGGATACTAGCAAGCCAAGCAAGTCATCCGAATAGGACTGACCGAGATGCTAATCCTGAAACACCAGACTAATGATGGAACCATATCTCATTCCCGTAGCGATCGTATTCATAGTGATTGGCATACCTACTATTTGCGTAACGGCTATCGTGCTCGCGAAAATGGGAGGAAGAAAGCACCGCCGCAAAGAAGCGTCCCTAGAGGTTGAGGAAACCAAAGTAATGCAGGAAATACATCAAGGACTGACAAAGCTAGAAAAGCGTATCGAGGCTCTTGAGACAATAATCATCGACAAGAAATAGAAACAGCAATGAGACAAAGACTTTATCGATCCCGCGACGGCATGATCTTCGGAGTGTGCAAGGGATTGGCCAAACACTTCGATATATCCGCTTTCTGGTTACGTATTGCCCTGGTAGTAGGATTTTTCATGACGGGATTCTTTTCCATCATCATCGCCTACATCGTGATGGCCTTGGTGATCAAGCTAGAGCCCGTGATTCAGCCAAAATCCGAAGCCGAAGAGGAATTCTACCAATCCTACAGCTCATCTGGCAGCCTTGGACTGAGTCGTCTGAAATCGAAATTCGATTCTCTCGATCAAAGAATTAGGCGTATCGAAAGTTACGTTACAAACAAGGCTTACGATTGGGAGAGACGCCTTCATGGCGAATAGAGAAGGGGTTGAAGAATCGATCGGAATGCTAACGAAGACGACTCCCTCGTTCCGAAAACGCGCGTCCGGAGGCCGCGCGCCACCATTTTCTAGATAGTTCAAAGGTGGGACGCGGCCTCTGGACGCGTTTGCTCGGCAGCGTTTCTCAAAGGAACTTAACTAACTGGACACTCGAACCTATCGCCTTAAGCGGAAATAGAGCATTATATCATCGATCAATCTTTTCGCCTCTAATACCCGTTTTTCTTTTCTCTCCTCGGGAATGCTTAGAACCGGTAGGGTTTTAATAGCTTCTAATAGTGAAACCGGAGAGACTTTACTTAAATCGGCTACTTTACTGATGTAACGGCTGAACGCCTTCCTACGTTCAGCGTCGCTAGGCAAATCCAGTAAAGCCGCATTCCACTCAATAAAGGCAGGATCATACATTTTCTCTGAAAGCGTATTCCATTGCCAAAAGGTTCCGTTGGCCGCGTTGTCAGCGTAGTCCCGCCATTGAAAAAGAAGGTATTCGTAATCCAACTCCACCCTGGTAAACCGGAAACGTCGCTTCGCCTCTCCAAAGATTCCCGTCTCCGATTTCTCATCATTGTTGTGAAGAAAGGGGATAGCCAAGTTGAAGATCAGCCTTTGATCTCGAGGGCTACGTTGCTTAACATCCGGAACGAGTACTGAAGCGTCCAATTCAATTTTATCGGGTAGATTATTCTTATCCAGAAGGCTTACGAGGCGATTCTGCCGGTCGAGAAGGTTGATCGCATCCGCCCAAGGCTCTGGATCGCTTATATCAGAAGCGTCCGTACCCCAGAGTGAAAAAACCAGATCCTGCCATTCGGAGACATGCTGCCAATAGTAATCGCGAGCGCTGACGTATATACCCAATAGCTCTTTGAAGATCTCGATCCTTCTCTCCTCGGAATTCTGAGCAAACACGCAAGCAACTAATGGAATAGCGAGCGAGCGATCCTCATCACGCAATGTATTCAAAAATAAATGATGTGGTAGTTCTCCAGGATTTTTCATCCCAGCGCTCAACTCATCGATACAAGTGGGACAGGTGAGACGGTAGATGTGAATTGAGTCGCCTTGAAAAGGATTTTCATGAAGCCAACTGATGGAAGCGGCTCGCAGCTCTTCCGAAGTATAAGAACGCGCAGCGCTTTCCTGGGCAAAGCAAATCGCAGAACCCCAAGCGGCAAAAACACTCAAGCCAAACGAAAGACGAATGATTATGGCGAAACCGTTTAAACGAAGAGAGTGAATCAACATGGCAAATGGAGATCTGGATTCAATCGCTGCAATCTCATAGCCTATTCATTCTCTCCGAGCCACTGAGCTAATAGAATGAAAATTGATGCTGTAGAGGAATAACTGGGACAACGTATGCCTTCACCCGTGTGAGCATGGTAGTACTGCCACATCCGGGCATCCTCCGCGCAGTTCCGGCAAAAGCGATCGGCTATAGTCCAAGCTAACCCATTTTCGTTAGACTCGAGCAGAGCATTGAAAATCAAATACGTGAGACTCGGAGAAATTGGTCCAAAGCGCAGCCCATCCTCCTTAGGGAGATTATGATCGTAGCGTTGAACAAGAAGACCGTTTTCTCTTAACAAATTACCACCTTCGGAAAGGCCAGCAACCGCCTTCTTTCTGATCTTTTCCGGAACTCTGCTCCCTAGAAGCAGAGGCATATAATTGAAAATCGTATCGATTTTCTTGTTACTTTTTTTACCATTAATCGGAGAGTAGAAACGATCGCTTCTCACACGCTCCCCTAGAAGCTTGTCTAGAAGCTTCTGCCCCCTCTTTTTCCACACAGTAGCTTCCGAACGCTTTCCAATGTAGCGGGCTATCTCGGCTAGTGTATCCATTTGCAGGATAAGATACGTTGTTAAATCGGCGCCTTCCACGGGAAGCCGCTCTTCGAAAAGAGAAGATTTATCCCAGCCGCTCTCCTGGGCGTTCAAATAGGACGGAAATCCGTTCCCATTGTCGTCACGGTATTCAAACCACCAATCAGTGTTACGTGATAGGGCAGGATAGATTTTCTTAAGAAAAGCGGAAAGGCGCTTTTTCGAATGGCGACGGATGAGTTGAGAAATCGCCCAACCGAAGATAGGAGCGGTGGAAAACGTATACTGCACATCCAAATTCGTAAGATGATCGGGAAAAGAGCCGGCAGGCTCCTGCTTCTCGATGAAGAGTCGAAGCATATTTAGTCCCATATCCAGATCGACCTCAGCAATGGCTATCGCGTTAAAACAGCTATCCCATGCCCACACCTTGTTGAGCCAGCGACGCGAGGTAAATACGCACGGATAGGAAATATTTCCATCGGCCTCCACATGTAGTTGCCAGAGCAAATACCAAGCGAAGGCAGCAGCTCCCGAGTATCGATCGGCAACCTTGGGCGCTTTCTGGTGAAAATCCATCCAATCTCGATGGGCTTCGGAAGCAGCTTTGCTAACCGCGGGAAGCCTATCGTCCCATTTCTCACCAAAACGACTGATCCTTACAAAACCTTCAGCCGCTCCCTTTGAACGAAAGATCATAGCATAGGGAACGTCATCGTAAGGCCCCGTTTCGCCATAAACGGTCCGCGTTTGTTCGACAGCAAGCGTGGTCGCTCGACCCGCTCGATACATCTGCTTGCAGAGTCCATTATAGTCATGCAAGACGACGCTATTCTTAGCTGGCCGTTGAATTGAGCTAACGGATTTCGTAGGCAACAATTTCAGGTATGCCCCTTTTATGGATACGCCAACTGTATCG
>JANQKI010000194.1 GCA_028281165.1 Opitutaceae bacterium
GCTTCAAACGCTTTTGTCGCTGCGGCATGCTCGTCAGCCAACTTCCCCCAAAGGTCCAACTCCCAATTCACCCCCACACTCCCACGATGATGGTTGTACCCTCCCGTATCCAAATCATTGCGACCGGAGTTCAGGTTCGCCTGGGCTTGCGGAAGTATCTGAGCGCGCGTCAAGCCAAGCAAGTGCCCCTGCATCTCCAAACGCTTAGCAGTCGCTCCGAGATCGGGATTGTTCTCCAATGATTCGCGGACCAGCTCATTCAGGATCTCCTCATCCGCCCATTCCAGGAAACTCGCCGCGATTGGAAGCTCGGTAGACGCTACCTCCGATGCCCAGCTCTGCGGAAGCGCTGTCGGCAAGGCCGCTTCTTCCGTCGGCTGCAGCGTCGCGCAACCTATGATCAGGCAAGCGCTGACCAGCAAAACACACGCTTTCATGACCAATCCTACTTTTTACCGGCCATGTGAACGACCAGTTCGAAAAGCCAATCGTTGAACCGGTCCTTTTCAGCGAGATAATCGGAAAGGCCGGGCGACGTCGTTTCGACCAAATGCTTGTATTCAAAAAAGGTATCGAACATCGCCCACATCGAGGTAACCGCTAGGCGCACCTCCATGTCGTCAGCCGATTTTCTCACGACACCGCCAAGTAACTCCGCCATGAAATCCGTTTGCGGCTTAAAATAAACCTCGCTCGCCTCCTCGAACGCCGGACTCGGATCGCGCGACTCCCGAGCAAGCAGCTTGTTTTGCCAGCTATCGCTGTTCTCCGTCCGGAGTTCCTTCACCGCCTCGTCAATGACAATGCGCAAGGCCTTGGCAGGCTTCAATTTTCTTAGCTCAGCTTGCTCGGCGTCACTGATCAAATCATCCACACAGGCCGCCACCACGACTTCCTTGTATAGCTCCTCCTTCGAGCGAAAATGATAGTTCAAGGCGCTAATCTGCGTGCCTGCCTCTGCCGCAATATCGCGCACCGTGACCGCCTTAAATCCCTTCTCGGCAAACAATTGCCCGGCCGCATCAATGAGGCGCGCCTTGGTCTTATCCGAATCCTTCTGTGTTCCCATAACAGCTCTTCTTTCTCTTAATCCAATAATCTTGAACGTTTGTTTCGAACAATTGTTCTAAACAAATGTTCTATTGTCAAGCCAGGATTTCGAGATAGCAGGATAAGTAAGCTAGGATGGGTCTGCCTTTGGGGCGCCAAAGCCTTTGAGATTGTCGTCTCTTTTCTGTCCCCTACTCGAACCCCTAGAACAAACTCAATTTTTAGCCACAAAGCTATAGCCACCCTTACAAGTGTGGCTCACCGATCTGCCGCAGCAAGGTCAGCAATGAGAACGATGCATTTTTCTGTAAAAACTGGAATTAGTGGTTGACTCAAACTAAACTGTACCGTTTAGTACATTTATATTTACTGAACGGTACAGTTTAATTTCACCTGAAAACAACTGCTCGAATTAGAAAAATGAAAAACCAAATCACAAATTACGGACTCACCTTCGCGCTGAAATCATTGCTGCGTTTTTACCCAATACCTGAGCCAAGGGTATTCCGCGGAGCCGGATCCATCCAGGAACTGGCCCGCCACGTCGCCACCGACAGTCTGGAGTCAGTTCTTCTGATTACTAGCAAGTATTTTGTAGCTGAAAAGAAAATCGACCCCATTATCGAAGTGTTTCGCAACAAAGACATTCATGTTGAGATATTCTCCGACGTTCCGCCCAATCCTTCCCTGGATGTTGTGGAACGAGGCGCTGAATTATGCCGCAGTAAGAATTGCGGGGCCATTTACGCTTTTGGTGGCGGTTCTGTAATCGACGCTGCAAAAGGCATAGCTGCTCAAGTCGGAAGCAATGCCCCGGCTCGGAAGCTGATCGGCCTCTTCAAGGTGAAGGGCAAAGCGCTCCCTCTCTTCGTCGTCCCAACCACTTCTGGATCCGGTTCGGAGGTCACCAATGCTGCGGTGTTGTCAGACCCAGAAACCCATCAGAAGCTCTTCTTGTTCGACCACAAGATCGTTCCGCTCGCCATAGCCTTGGATCCTAATGCGACTCTCACTCTTCCACCGAAATTTACCGCAGCGACTGGAATGGATGCATTGACCCATGCGATTGAGAGCTACATTTCAAAGATTTCCGATAAGAGATCGGAGGAACTGGCCGAATCAGCGATATCCACGATCTTCGAGTATCTACCGAAAGCCTACAACGAGGGGCAGGATTTGCATGCCAGAGAAAAAATGGCTGTGGCTTCGTACGAGGCTGGAATAGCCTTTTCAAGATCGGGACTAGGATTCGTCCATGCCATATCTCATCAGATTACGGCATTCTATGGAATTCCGCATGGCGCTGCAAACGCTGTTATTCTTCCGTATGTTCTACGAGCCTCAATCTCCAAGGCTGCTCCTGCGCTGGCTAAGCTCGCCAGAACGGTTGGAATCTTGGACGAGGGCAAAAGAGACGAAGATCTGGCCGATCTCTTCATTGAAAAAGTGAGGACGCTTTCAATGCAGCTAGAATTGCCGGCAGCTTTTCCTGAAATGGACGAGAAGGACTTTGAGACAATTGCCGGAAACGCCGTCAAAGAAGCCTCGTTCAACTTCCCAGTTCCCAAGATGCTGCATCCCGAAGACTGTATTGAGATCCTAAGGATGCTTAAAGCGGGAGAGTTTTCGGAGGAAGATAGCGCTTCCATCGAATTTCCACCGGTCGAGAAGGATAGTCGTAGCTCGAAAAACGTGGCTGTCGCATAATTACTGGACGAGCTAATATCGAATATTTGTACCCAAACTCCAATCACAAAACCACCAGACCATGCAAACGAAAGCTAAGAAAGAAGCGAAAACGATGACTCCAAAACAAGCGGCGATTCTCGAAGCCGCAACGCGCGAATTCTGCGCAGCTGGATTCTCAGGAACGAGCATGGACCGAATCGCCGAAATCGCCAACGTTTCAAAGACAACGGTATACAATCACTTTCCGAGCAAGGACGATCTGTTTCAAGCGATCCTCAACCAGCTCATATTCCATATTGGAGAAATGGAATCCTTCGAATATTCAAGCGAAGAGCCGCTCGAAAGGCAGCTTGAAGTGATAGGAAGAATCTTCGCCGATACTGTAACTGGGGAGGATTTTATGAACCTATCGCGAGTGGTGATTTCCCGTCTCATTCGATCGAAGGAGTGGGCGGAAGCCGCGTTCGAACAACAAGGAGAGCTTCGAGCCAATATCACTCGCTGGATCAATGCTGGAAACAAGGACGGTCGATTGAACGTTCCGAATCCCGACAAAGCCGCCGCTCAATTCGTCGGTTTGATCAAGGAGGTCGTTTTCTGGCCGGAGCTGATGTGGGGGCAAGAAGCCGCCACGCCGCTCGAGCGAGATGAAGCCGTAAGATCAGCGGTCAGCATATTCCTGGACCATTTTCGGGTCGAGCCTTCGGCCTAACTGGGCCCCGAACCAATACGCAATTTTTCCGAATTAGTATTCATAGTTCAGATACAACCAATTAAACACAGAGGAAATAAGAATGAACACGCAAGAAATAATCGCCACACCAGAGCCTGAGATCGAACAGCTCGTAAGCAATCAACGCCAATACTTCCGTAGCAACTCGACTTTGCCAGTAGCGTTTCGACTCGAGCAACTCAAGAAGTTCAGAGACCTTCTCCGCAGTCACGAGAATGAACTCTACGAAGCGATCGAGAAGGACTTCGGCAAATCGAAGCATCACACCCAACTCACGGAACTGTTTCCGCTATTCGAGGAACTTGAGGAAGCGATAAAGAACGTGAAGAAATGGGCCAAGCCCCGGAGAGTGCCTACCAACCTGTTAAACCAGCCCGGCAAAAGCTACATAGTGCCTGAGCCGCTTGGCGTGACGCTGGTGATTGGAGCCTGGAACTTTCCCTATAATCTGTCGCTCACACCGGTGGTTGGATCTATGGTAGCCGGCAACACTACGGTACTTAAGCCGAGCGAACTTCCGGCGGAAACCAGCCGGATTATGGCTAGAATTATCAACGAAAACTTCGATCCCAATTATCTGCGAGTAGTTGAAGGAGGCATACCCGAAACAACCGCTTTGCTCAATCAACGCTGGGATAAGATTTTCTTCACTGGAAGCCCTCAGGTCGGGAAAATAGTCAATCAGGCAGCTGCTCCCCATCTGACTAACGTCACTTTGGAATTAGGAGGAAAGAATCCTGCGATTTTCGCTGAGGATGCTTCAGTCGACGTTGGCGTTAAACGTCTTGTCTGGGCGAAGTTCATAAACTCGGGGCAGCTATGTCTCGCTCCGGATTATATTCTCGTTCACAAAAGCAGGAAGAACGAAGTCCTCGAACACATTGTCGAAGAAATCGAAAAGCACAATTACTCGGTAGAGAACGGAAATTTCGTTCGTATAATCAACGAGCGAAATTTCGACCGCGTAGCTGCGTTGATCGATCCCAATAAAGTTTATTACGGCGGCGAATCAGATCGCGAAGAACGCGTTATCCAGCCAACCGTACTGCACAACGTTTCACCCGACGACGCAGTAATGCAGGACGAAATTTTTGGTCCCATCATTGCGGTAATCGATTATGAAACGCTCGACGAAGCCTTTGATATCGTCAAAAGCCTGGAGAAGCCATTAGCGGGATACTTGTTTTCGAACGACAAGGTCACCAAGGAACGTTTTCTCCGAGAAATCCCATTCGGGAGCGGAGCGATCAACGATGCCGTTATGCAAAATACGAATACAAACCTTCCGTTTGGAGGAGTAGGCAACAGCGGCATGGGTCGTTATCACAGCGAATTCAGCTTCGAGTGCTTCTCGCATCTCAAACCGATCCTGGAGAAATCCAATTTAATCGAGCTAGACCTGAAGTACTACGGTCACTCCGACAAACAAATGAACCTGATTCGAAAACTCGGATAAAAAGTGAATCAAGCTAGGTGAAATGTACCGGGAGGTGGAAGTATGGGTTACAACTTAATATGGAATGACAAGTCTCTAACCATAAAGCTGCATGGCATTGTCGATACTGAAACGCAAAAGGGGGTTCTTGAAATATACAAAGACCCCAAAGTAGACAAACTCGACTCCATTTTATGGGACGGCAGACCGGTTGATAAGCTGAGTGTATCCAAAAATGATGTCGCTTTGTGCTCTGCCCATGCAATTGGGCAGAGCTTCATAAAGCCCAATGTCAGGGTAGCAATTCTGGTTCCGCCGAAAATCGATTTCGAACCTTTGACGACGTTTACGGAAAAAGTTAATTCGCTATCTTCATGGGAAGCTAAGCTATTCTACAAAGTCAGCGATGCGAATGATTGGATGATCAGAGGACGTCTTGTGAACAGGTAATTCAGAGTATTAGTATTCATTGCTATTAATGGATGACGTTGAGCTATTTACAAAAAACTGCTGTAACAGGTGTATCGCGTGAATAGAGTGATGCTCACTCGAGAGCGGTTCGTGTCTACAATCGGCAGCGACCCTTTTTAGCCCCCTAAAATCGCAATTAAAGATAATCAGCAAAGGATTCTTGTACCCCTTTGCCTGCAGCTACCTGGTCTATTTTTCACCGATCTTCACAAAGCCAAGATCCCACACATAAGCTCCATATAAATCCCCGTCTTGCCAGCTCTTGCCGCTGTCATCCGTGTAGTAGGTGCCTTCTTCGAAGGTGGATACCCACAAGCGGCCAGGCACATTGGCATCGAACGTCATGGCCATGACGTTAGGCGAGGGAAGTCTGCCCTCCGTGCGTCTCCACGTTTTGCCAGCATCCGAGGAAATCCAAACGCCAACACCCCATCCACCCGCCGCCAAATGATCGGTATTGAATGGATCAATGGATACGCCATAGATATTGGCTTCTTTCAAATCCGGGGCAACCGGCTCCCAGCGTCTTCCGTCATTGCGAGATAAATACACGCCCTGCCCTTCCGTTCCGGCGATCCACAAATCGAGATCGGCCTGGCTGCGATCGATGCGGAGGACCACGATCTTCGGGGAAGAACGAACGGGACGCCAGGTACGAGCTCGATCCCGACTCTCGTAAATCCCGTCTTCGGTTCCCACTAGCAAGCGCTTCGGGTTTTGAGAATCCACCATGATGGAGCGAGAGAATCGTTTCTTTAGGCCGCGATTAGCCGTTTGCCAGGTCTCGCCGCCATCATAGCTGGCGCTGATCCCCCAAACGGACGAAGCATACACATTTCGTCCGTTTTCTGGATCGACCACGACCTTGTTGACATCGCTTTCCCGCCAGCCAGTCGTCATGTGCCAAGTCGCGCCACCGTCAGTCGAACGAACGATGCCATTTCCACAAGCGATGAACAATGTATTCAGATTATTGGGATCTGTCGCGAAACTTGCCATCTGCTGGATGACCGGTCCGATGCGTTGCCAATCCGCATCAACCGACCTACGCAAGAAAACGCCTGAATCCGTGGGCAATGGGCTGGATTCCTGCTCCTTAGTCATGGCGAACGCCACGAAAAGCGCTTTATCACTGTCGGCCTTAGAGAAACAGAGAATCGCGAAGAGGACTCCTGTGATAAAAAGGGTAGATCTTTTCTCGAAAATCATAGCTCCCCCATTATCGATGTTTCCGTACGTTGGTTCTCGAAATCCAGGAAGTATCGCTCCCTATCATATCGAATCTCGAGGGTTTGACTTTCTCGTTCCGCTTGAGCGAAAGGTCCATCGAAGAGCTTCCAGTCCGAATAATCGACCCGGTTGCCATCGATCTCCAAAGCTTCGCCATAACGGGCTTCCAGCTTCACACCGCTCGGCGTTTGAAACGACACGAAAGGCGTCGGCTCTAGTCCCATCTCCAAGGGCAAAGCTCGGACGGCCTGTTTAAACGAGGCATAGGAGTCGAAATCGTCAGCCGAGGCCACTTGTAACACGTATCCATTCTTTAAATATCGACTCACCAGAGACTGACTGCCCGCCGCTAGCTCTTCGAAATTGGTGCTGAACCAGCCGCCAGCTCCACCTTTGAGCAAACCCGTCCAATCCACTTCTTTCCACACTCCTGGGGCAAGCGGATAGTAGGCGATATAAATCGGCCCTCCTTTGGCGAAGATCCAACCGGAATCATCTTCGACCCGTCCTTCTAGATCACGGGAAAACAAGGTATGGATCAGTGGAAAACGAGCCTCTTCTGGAATGTCGTACAAAGCAATCAAGGTCGACTCATGCTGAAACACCTGCTCGTACGGCGAGCCGCCCTCCAGCTTGTCTTCCGAGTCGTAGTCCACTTTAGACCGGGCGATTAAATCGGTAACCGTGTCCCAATCGGCTGGAAAATACATGGTTCCTTCATGGGGCGACGAATACGGCTGAATCCCGAACATCGTATTCGATTTTCCTGACGGATTCTCTTCTCTCCAGATCAAACTCCAGGTCTGCTGCTGAATTGGCTGCAGCAATCCGCCTTGCGAAGAGCCAAGAATGAAATCCGGATGAACGTAGCTGTACTTGAAAACCGGAGTCGTCGTTTTTTCGTCAACCTCGAAGGCTCTGGGATCGCCTCCCGCGTTGCGCAACCGCCAGCGCGTGCGCTTGAGCTCCTTGTGAACGTAGGCCTCGTCGCGCCCATGAGCGATGCGGAAAAGGATAGGCGGCGGCGTGTAGCCGCTCAGGGCGATAAGCGTATTTCCAGAATTGCGACGAAAGGCCCCCTGATTGAAAAACAGCCAGCCGTGAGCGGCTCCCGCCGTCAGAGAGGGTTGCAAAACGTAACGCGGATACAGTCTGCTGTGAGCTCCGCCGTACAAGCCGCCCAGACTTTCCACCACATAGTCGAGCAGGACGTAGTCCATCATCATTTTGCCCAACTGTCGCAGCTCAGGATCCTGAGCCCATCCCGCCAGCAAAGCCATGGGCCGCGTGTACTCCTCGATGTAGTTGGGAGAATCATACTCGCCTTGCCCATAGGAAGTGGTAATGCGTATCCAATCTTGTATGTACTCCTTGGCTTCCGCCATGTTTTCCGCTGAAGACTTGCCATTGTACCACGCCTCCCTGCCTGCATCGGGAAACATTTCCGCAGCTAGATAGATGCTGACGTAGTACATGATCCAGTGATTTTCCGTGTCGCCGCGGTACGGGAAATACGTCCGCCAAAGCTCCCGAATAAACGCCCAGTCCTCATCGCTCAGCGTTTCCCGTCCGCACTGCATCAGCAGAACCATGGGATGCATCCAGAACATGGCCCCGCTCGGCGGCTGATTGGCCGCCACCAGACGCTTGCTGGCCCATTCGAGATTCGTCTGTCGACGCAGATTGGCCGCGATGGTAAAGAAACTCCCACGACCCGCGTCGTCCGGATCTGTTATAGCGACCTCCTGATCGATCACGTATTCGCAGCGCTCGCGGTACTGCCTGATCAGATCCGCATCACTGGTCTCCAGTATTGATAAAGAAGGAGGCGGATTCGACTCCGTCGCAACGGCAACCCAAACCGATGCCAAGCAGGCCCCGAAGAGCGACGCGAAAATCCGCCATTTTATCCTATTCATAAAGATGCCATAAATGTGCTGCAAAACGCCTCAGAATCCAGCCAAGCCTTCCCTTTTTGGCTTTACTGTAACCATTCGGGAACACCTTTCTCCTCCCATTCGAGCAAGACACGATCTAGAATGTCGTTGTTTCTCCGATCCGGCAACACAATGGGCTCCGCTTCCTTTGGCAAATAGCCGCTAAGACTTTCGATCACCGAAGCGAACTGCGGATCTCTAGCCAAGTTCACCCGCTCTTCAGGATCGGTTTGATGGTCGTAGAGCTCTTCCGTCCCATCACGATAACGTATGTAGCGCCAGCGCTCGTCTCGCAAGGAATGGTTTCCGAAATGCCAGGTGGTCAAGGCCGGCGTTTCCCGTTTCGTATCCGGATTATCAAGAAAAGGAACGAGCGATTCGCCATCGAGATGCTTTGGTTTCTCCAAATTCAACAGATCGGCAAAGGTTGGATAAAGATCCAACAAGCTGACCGCCTCATTCGACACATGACCCATTCCTTTCTTGCCCGGCGCTCGGATGATAAGAGGCACGCGAACGCTTTCCTCCCAAAGACACATCTTTCGCCAGTTTCGTTTCTCCCCTAGGTTTTGTCCATGATCGGAAAAGAGGACCACTATCGTGTCATCCCATCGACCATTATCCTTCAATGCCTGAATCACGGTCCCGACTTGCGCATCCACAAAACTGATACTTGCCAAAAAAGCCTGGATAAGCTCACGCCGATAATCATCCCCTAGACGCTCTACAGCCTGGTGATCGCCTCCTGGAGCAAGGCCCAAGGCCATCGCTTTTCCATAAATCGGGATATCATCAAATTCGTCGTCGGGAACATTTGCGGCTTCGATCGATTCAATAGGGTAGCGTTCGAAAAACGCTTTCGGGGCGGTGTAGGGCACATGCGGCCGCACAAAGCCAGCCGCTAGAAAAAAGGGTCTATCACGCGTTTCCTTTATTCGTTCGACAGCCCACGCGGCAATCATCTCATCGAAAAACTTCCCGTCAGGCAGGTCTGATCGTTCGACAGGGCCTCCACATAATGAATACCCGCCTTTTATCCCCAACTCCGACCACAACCTCCCTCCATCAGAAGGGAATGGGCGGTAAAGCTTCGGATAGCGTGTCGGCGTTCGAACATACCAGGACTCGGGAATGGTCCATTCCGGCATGACTTCGTCCCACTGATTAAACGACCATTTTCCCTGCACACCGTAATGATAAACCTT
>JANQKI010000214.1 GCA_028281165.1 Opitutaceae bacterium
GCCAAGCGCCAAGGAATTCCCGTAGCCTCGCACGATGATGACTCTGCGGCAAAAGTGAAATTCATGCATTCGCTAGGAGTGGATATTTGCGAATTTCCCATCAATTTGGAAGCCGCTCAAGCCGCAACCGACCTAGGGATGCACACCCTAGGCGGATCTTCAAACGCGCTGAGAGGGGGATCGCTAACCGGCAATCTTTGCATGACCGAAGCCGTCGAGAAAAACGTGCTGAACGGCTTTTGCTCCGACTACTACCCCCCTTCGATCATCCATGCCGTATTCAAACTTTGGTTAACAGGAAAGAAGCCTCTAAACGAAGCCGTCAATCTGTCCTCGCTTAATCCAGCTATTGCAGCGGGAATCGATCATTTCACGGGAAGCATCGAGGAAGGGAAAGACGCCGACATTATTCTGGTCCGCCTTATCGACGGTCTTCCAAAAGTCGAACGAGCTTATTCAAGAGGCAATATCGCTCATCAAGCAAGTTGGAGACATTCCACGATAAAAAGCCAAAACGCCTCGCAAACATTAGCAGAACCCGCCACGGTTTAGATCAGAAAATGCCAGTCGCAAAATCTCCCATAGAAGAGCTCGATTTCGAGGAGTATCAGAAGCGTCAATACTTCGAAACCACCTTTGAAGGCATCGAATCGCGCATGGAGAAAGTCGCGATTGGCGGACGCTCCAAATGGATTTCCAATCAATGGGAGCCTCAACCCTATCCAGGTTTCGCCATGCAAGCCATGGTCGAGGCCTCAATGGACAAGACCTCCCTATTCATCGATCTTGCTCAGATTCAAACTCAGCTCGTTGAGCTTATCGAGAGGCCGGGCGCGCTTTATCCCATGCCCAAAGCCAGCTTTCATCAAACGGTGGCGAATACGTTTTCGGCAGAGAGACTGCAGAGAAACATAATCGACAAAGGCCTACTGGAAGAATATCCGGAAATCATTGCTGGGGCCCTGGATGATCTGCCGGAAAGGGATGAACCTGAGCCACCTTGCATGCTATTGATTGGCGTAGCCGTTTTTCGTACGGCCTTTGGCTTGCTGGGAATCTTCTCAAGCGAGAGGGATTTCAACCGGATCATCGATTTCAGAGATCAATTCTACAAACACCCTACACTTTCTCGTATTGGAATTGAGCGTACACGACCTTTCATTGGTCATGTAACCCTGGGCTACTTTGAAGACATCCTAACCCAAGAGGAGAAAAACCAATTTGCCACTGGCCTGGCGAAGATCAACGAGGAGATAGCTCAATACCCCTTGCGCTTCTATCTCCCCAAAGCCGAGCTTCATCGCTACGAAACGCTTTCGGAGTTCATTCCAGATCCTAGTTATCCCGCATTCAAACTCTAACTACATTACCCATGCTACAATACGTCGAGTCATTCGGAGAAGTCCCCAAACACAAGAAACAGTTGAGCGAAAAGCCGAGCATTAATCCAACGGCTCGCATACGAAAGTCGTATCTAGGAAGTTACACCGATGTCGGCCCAGGATGTTCGCTTAACGAATCAAGCATGGATGACTACAGCTACTTGGCCGGTCACGTTAGCGCCACTTGGACTGAAATCGGCAAGTTTTGCTCCATCGCAGCTCAAACCCGCATTAATCCCGGCAATCATCCGACTTGGCGCGTGACGACAAATCATAGCACATACCGGAGGCGTCAATACGGTTTGGACGAGGTGGACGACGAGGAATTCTTCGCCTGGCGCAAGTCGAATTCATGTAAAATTGGACACGATGTATGGATTGGACATGGAGTCGTAGTGACAGCAGGAACGAACATCGGCATCGGGGCCTGTATTGGAGCCGGAGCAGTCGTTACAAAAGACATCCCTCCTTATGCCATTGCGGTCGGAGTCCCTGCCAAGGTCAAAAAATTTCGCTTTGACGAAAAGACGATCGAACGGATTATGAGCGTCTCTTACTGGGATTGGGATCGCGAAACACTGGAAGAATACTTTGCCGATCTAAGAGACCTCGATGCGTTTTTGGAAAAACATGCTCCAGAGACTTCAGCCGCTCCGGCCTAAGTTCTGGAGATCTAAAACCTATCCAAAATACATTTGCAGGATTCTTCTCCTGGCAAGCGTACTCATCGCGGCTTGCTCTCCCACTCCATCTTCAGACAGTCAGTCGTTAAAGCTTGGATACATTCCGTACGATACGGTCATTACGGATCGGGAAGAAGCCTTTCAAGCATTGCGAGTGTATCTGCAGAAGCAGCTAGAGATTCCGGTTACGCTTATCCCAACCGCTTCTTATCAGCCCGCCATCAACGCCATGCGTTCTGGCGAAATCGATGTGATTAACTTTGGAGCCTACGCTTATCTGATAGCGGAAAGCAATGGTTCGGCAGAGGCTTTCGCCGTCCGAGGGCAGCCCAACGGGAGACCCTACGACTATCACTGCGTGATTATCTGCCCTGCCAGTAGGCCATGGCTGACGATCGAAGATGCCTTGGCGGAAAGGCAGAATCTCGATGTGCTTTTCACGAATCAGGCGTCGACCTCCGGCTACCTTATAGCCCAATCGTTTTACAAGGGAAGAGACATTGAGCCAGAGAGCGATTTCAAGGACGCCCGCTTTTCGAATAGCCACGTCCTATCCGTTCTCTACGCCAGTCAAGGCGAATGCGATCTTGCCAGCGTGAGCAGCAATCTTTTGCAAGACATGATCGAGCGCGGGAAGATCGATCAGGCGAGTGTAAGGGTACT